>CAMPJM010000006.1 GCA_946886805.1 uncultured Flammeovirgaceae bacterium
TGATTTCTCCCTTATTCTTAAGTCGCTGTAGCGCCTTTTTAAGTGCTTCATCGGATTTTTTAAATTTGCTTCGTACCTCCCCTGAGGTAAAGGCATATCTTCCGTTGGAACGGAGCTCGTTAATAAAGTCTTCTAGATAACCGTATTGCACCTTCGTCTAAGTTTCTGTTTGATAAAAAGGATGAATTTCATCCTTTTTTGCATATACAAACTTAATTGTTATATTATTTAGAGTCAATTCTTTTAGGATATTTTTACTTATATCACCCCAGATGGTCTCGTTCGGGATCATCAAAAATCCATTCCCTGCCAACTACCGGCTGAATAGTTTATTTATTCCCTATAGTTGTTACAATTGTCGGTAAGTTACTAATAACTGACCCTAAATAGTGAAGAAAATTAAGTGCGAGAATGAATCAGCTAAGTGATTACAAAATCACTTAGCTATAGCTGCTGTTATTCTAGCAGAAGATAATCTTATTGTTAAGAAGAAAAAGAAAAAGGTGACAAATCTTCGACTTTAGATTTTATCATAGCAAAGACTCCAAAAAGGAGAGAAATCATAATCTCCATAAGCAGGTTGATAATTATTAGTAACAACAGCATACAAAGCCCCTGATAAACCCACTGGTACTCGAATCTATAGGTGATTATAAATCAGCAACTTGTAAAATTCAAAAGAATTCTATATAATTAAAAAGCCCTCAAAATCAATGACTTTGAAGGCTTCTATTTAATTTGTGATCCCGCTGGTACAAAACTCGAACTTTTTGGTAGCTGATTTGAAGATTATAAGTATTTTTTTTGCAGAATGAAATAGCGTATAGCTTATTTTATCTTTCAGATTCTACATCAAAATTGAAAACAAATTACCACCCACATCAAATACCATTTCATGCCGTTATATTATTTAAAATAGGTCAAACATTTGCCAGCCTACCGCTAATATAAAAACTTCGAAAATTACAGTTCTTAAATAAACAAACATGATGCACACTATCTAGCATTAGATGCTCATAGAAAAGATCCCTCGAAAAAATTAACCACTCCAAACAGCTCCTCAATTACATTAACTTTCGGTAATATCTATTGTTAACGAATAGAAGAAAGAGTAAAATTATCTCATTCTTTCATCAGAGTCTTAATAAATGACTTCATCTTAGTATACACTCCACTCATGTATACCAGTAGAATGCTCGGCTGGCAATTGAACTTCCATTTTTATTGCAGTAGTTTTAACAGGTTCAAAACTAACCTTATTGTATTTATCCTTGGCAGTTTCATAGGTACTAGTATTGGTAACCGGCACCCATTCACCATCTTTCATATAAAAGATTTTATAGGATAAAGGAATACGGCAACCACCCCACGGGCCATCATCATACCAATAAACTTTAGATTCAGACACTGTATGTTCCTGATCAAAATCGTACTGAACGAATTCAATGGTGTTATTTTTTGGCCACCAGTGAAAATAGGGATAATTTGAATCTTTGGAATCCTGAGGATCATACTGGTCAGCAAGCGCAATCAGCGTCTTTGAATTCTGTAAAGAAGAGGACACTTTACTAGTAGAGGCAATGGTTGGTGCCGGTAAAGGTTTAGATGCAGATTTTTCATATGGTACCCATACTGTCATATCGCTTGGCCCGCGGTTTGCCCACACATAATAAGGGATAGCTTTCACTTGCTGTTTGTTCGTAATTAGTTCATCGGAATTCAACTTTCGCTTTGTGCTCAACCCATTCGTAACCAATACATTTACCCCATTAAGCAGGTTCGGCTGATATTCAACTTCTACAGTAGCATTTTTTTCTACCGTTATATTCTGAACAACATTATCCACATTATCAGGCCCTTCCAGACAGTAAACTAAAGGTCCCCGCTGAAACGTAAATTTACCTTTATCATGCTTCACTTTTTCATGGGCTATTACCTTCTCGGTTTCCATCGGCAGCTCCAGTAATATTTTATCTCCTGCCTCCCACCTTCGCTCCAAAACTGCATACCCTTTACTAATTTCATATTTTACTGGCTTATTATTCACCATCAAAGTAACAGGTTTCGCTTCATCATCAATAAAACGATAAAGATCTCCGGGCACTGGTTTTTGCTGTGCCCAGCCAGGTATGCGGATCTTTAAAGTAAACCTTCGATTCTTCTGCGGATCTACCTCCAGTTCAACATGACCATCCCAAGGATAATTTGTCTTTTGCATGATTTTAACTTTACCGTCTGGAAGGTCAATTTCACTTGAACTACTCATAAAAAGGTTAACATATAGATCGTTATTATTTTGAGCATAAACGTATCCTGGGACAGAAGGCAAAAAGCGAGTCATATTAGAAATACAGCAGGCACAGCTAAACCATGAACCACGTTGATGCTGGCCCATTGAAGCCAAAGGATTGGGATAAAAAAAATGGTCACCGCTTAAAGATATGCCTGATAATAAGCCGTTATAGAGTGTTCGTTCCAAAACATCCATATATTTAGCATCACCATGGAGTAAAAACATACGGCTATTCCAGAAAACGTTCGCTATAGAGGCACAGGTTTCAGCATAAGCCGACATATTAGGTAAGTCATAAGCAGGCCCAAAAGCTTCTCCATGACCAGTCGCACCAATACCTCCGGTAATATACATTTTCTTATTTACCACATCCTGCCATATGTCATTAATTGCTTTGAGATAACTTTCGTCTCCGGTAAGCGCAGCAATATCCGCCATAGCCGTATACATATAAGTGGCTCTTACGGCATGACCCACAGCTGAATGTTGATCTACCACTCTTTCATGCGCCTGGTTGTACTCCTGGCCATCAGGCCCTCTTACATCCAGAAAAAACTTGGCTAAATCCAAATATTCCTTTTTACCGGTAACTCTGTACAATTTTACCAGACCTATTTCAACCTCCTGGTGCCCCGGATACTTTTCTTCTTTACCGTACCCAAAATCACGAACAAGCAAATCTGCATTCTTTATGGCGATATCCAGCAGGCTTTTTTTACCTGTTGCCTGGAAATGTGCTACTGCTGCCTCAAACAAATGCCCGGAGTTATAAAGTTCATGGCTTAAGTCCTCCTCTTTCTCCCATCGCTTAGAACCTATCCAATCATGAGGTTTAGCAGCATTTACATTACGAAAAGTAAAAAGATAACCATCCTCTTCCTGAGCATCCCCTATAATAGCAATAAGAGAATCCACAAGTTTTTCCAGCATAGGGTTTTCATTTGCCTGGATTGCATAAGAGGCTCCTTCAATAACCTTATAAACATCTGTATCATCAAAAGTAAACTGGCTTAACTTATCACCTTCCAGTTTATTTGCTGCCCTGAGAAAATTGTCAATCCGGCCATGCTTCCGACACATTTCTAATGTGTGAGGAATCGTGACACTGGCATTTTTCTGCATCTTTGGAACCCAAAAATTATCATGTACGTGGACATTTGTAAAAGATACCGGTTGAATAGGGTAATCTTTGTGCTGTGCCATAGCTGTGCTCAAAGAGCATAAATACACTCCTAAAACAACTTTTAAAATCCTTTTTAATACCATATTATTTTTGATTTTGTAATTCTTCTACTATGAACTTGTTTAAACTTTACCTTTTGTACTTCAAATTTACATCACATGAACAGCGACCGCCTGAGATTTTCTTTCTCACCCCTAGTAGTTAGCCAAGCCAACTTTGCTGGGGTAACCATCATAGGTTTATCACCTGGCAGTCCTTCACTTAAAACCAGCTTAGTTTAAGCGACTCAATATCAAATCGCCGAAATGAAGCCTTAGAACCTTGCCCAGAATCAAAAAACACTCTTTTTATGCCTAAAAGAATTTACCAGACAAAGCCCTTCCCTCCTCACCATCAAGGTACTGAATCAGCCCTAAATGGCATTCCATTAGCTTATCCTATTATAATACTATTTTAACCAAATCAGTGCTGCCTTTAATCTCATCAATTTGGAAGGCATTAAATTCACTCAGGCTTCGGATATAATTTGTGTCAAAAACACCAAGACCAGTAGAACCTAATTGGCAGTTATTTACTATAACTATGCAAATCTGCTTCCTGTAAGTGTGTAACTGAGAAGCATAGAATTCGATGAAAGTATCGTCCAATAGCTAAAATAGAAGAAGTCACATAAAAATTAGGGTCTACTTCCGATACAGAGGTCAGTTGCAATTGCTCAGAAAAATTCGCATCCTCCCGTACCAGCCCCAGGCACGACTGCTAAGCACCACCGTATCTTCCTGCAGCACGCGATAATAAGCGCGATTGCTATCGGACACCCAAAATTTTACAGCTAGTCGCTCATCAGGGCTACGGCATCACATAGGTTTGCGGTTGCTGTGAACAGGCAGTTATGAAAGGAAAAAGCGCTAAAAAGGCGATGGCAAGTCGGGTCATCGGACCGCTTAATAATTTCGGCTTTTTCATAAGGCAAGCCATATAATTTATAAATGTTAACTTAAAATTTTATTGAAAGACGAAGGTAACACGAGCATTCATCAAATAAAAAAATGGAGGCCGTCTTCCTTTGGCCTCTTCCGTTTACATTGCTTTAAGATAGCTTTCCGTTGAAAGAAACCAAAGGAAATGCCAAAGCGGGTTTAACCGGCCGACCTCTTCTACAGCTGCCGTACTGCTTCTATTTCGCTGATGGATCGCGGCAAGGCTTCACCTAAAGAGTTTGCCCCATTTTCCGTAATTAGGAAATCATCTTCCACTCGTATTCCACCAAAATCTTTGTAAGTATCCAGCAGGTCGAAATTAACAAATTGATTCAGTGTTTTATCTGCCCGTCGCTTATCAATTAGTTCGGGAATAAAGTAAATACCCGGCTCAACGGTCAGCACGTTTCCTGGTTTCAGTTCTTTTCCTAAGCGGAGAGATTTTAAGCCAAATTCTTTGCTTTTTTCCACTCCTGGCCTGTAACCTACATACTCTTCTCCCAGGCTTTCCATATCGTGCACATCCAGCCCCATCATATGACCCAGCCCACATTGGAAAAACATGGTATGAGCACCTGCGTTGACCGCCTCATCGCTGTCTCCCTTCATCAGCCCTAGGGATTTCAGTCCTTCCACTAAATCACGGCAGGCCAACAGGTGCATATCACGGAAAAGTACGCCAGGCCTCAGACAAGCAATTACCCGTTCATGAGCATTCAGCACTACCTGGTAAATTTCCTTTTGTCGTTCCGAGAATTTTTGTCCCGCCGGAAATGTCCTGGTTAAATCACCCGCATACCCTTTTGGTGATTCGGCCCCTCCATCGCACAACACCAAATTGCCTTCCGTCAGCACGTGACCATGGTAATGGTTATGCAGAATCTGCCCCTGGGTAGTCAGGATGATGGGGAAAGCCAGAGGCACCCCGGCGCTGGCCACAACCTTGTATGCTTCCCCTACTAAGTCACTTTCCCTCATGCCTGCCCTGGCCGCTTTCATCACCTGCAGGTGCATTTGAGCGGAGATGGTTACTGCTTTTTGTATTTCCTCCACTTCTTCGTCGGATTTAACAGCCCGCTGTGCCACCACTGCTTCGATCAGGGCAGGGCTTATTTTACGTGCCAGCTGATCCACCGGCAGACCGGTCCATGCTGCCAGTTTTATTTCATGTTCCGGCCGGTAGGGCGGCAAAAGATGAAGCCTGGAAGAGGCAGCAACTACTTCTTTTATTTGTGACTTCCTGGAAACCTTTCGAACGCCCACCCTTTCTGCAAGAGAATGGAGCGTAGGCAGTGCCCCCGTCCAGATCACATCCTCAATACTCATTTCATCCCCAAAAATAATTTCTTCGTCCCGATCGATGTCAATGACCGCTGTCAGCCCCGAAATACTCAATCCGAAATAATAGAGGAAAGTGCTATCCTGGCGAAAAGAATACCAGTTATCTTTGAAGTTGATACTGGATTCTTCGTTGCCTAATAAAACAATTACCCCACTCCCAACTTTCCTTTTCAGTGTTTTCCTTCGTTCAGTATAAGTAAATTCGCTAAATAAGTTAATGCTGTTCATTTCAATTTTCTAGGCAAATTTTAAACACGCCTTTTCATTTACTCGCCCCTGCTCCTCTTAGTCTCTTTAAAGATCTTTTTTTAACTTATTGCAAGAAGATCCTGCAGAAGACCATCTGATTAGGAAGAAATTCTGTAGGCAGTCACATAGAAGTTGGGATCCACTTCTATGCTTGAATTTTTCTTGTCCAACTTCAGTTCCTGCCAGTTATTCGTCGGCTTTAACCATTTTTCTTTCCCGCTGAGGTATACCTTCACCGGCATATTGAACCCAGGGACACAATTATTCCACCGGTACTTCAATCGACCGCCCGTAATTTGGTACTCCAGTTGAGGAATTCGCACATCACGTAAATACTGGTCAAAGAAGCCATCAATTTCCTGATTAATATGAAAGCGAAGGTAATTTTCAATTTGTTCGGTGGTTACTGTTTGATGATAAAAATGTTCATTCAGTCCACGAAGAATACTTCGCCATTTTTCGTCATCGTTCACAATCTGCCGCAATGTATGCAGCATGTTTCCCCCTTTAGGGTACATGTCGCCTGAGCCCGCATGATTTACATTATAAAAACCTATAATCGGTCGGTCGTTTTTTATACCATTCCGAGTCCCTATAACATACGCATTCCCGGCCTCTGTACCATAATGGTAATCAAGGAAAAGACTTTCCGAATAATTTGTAAAACTCTCGTGGATCCACATATCGGCCATGTCTTTGTAGGTGATGTTGTTGGCAAACCATTCGTGCCCCGATTCGTGGATAATTATAAAATCAAAAACAAAGCCCCAGCCTGTGCCGCTTCCATCCTTTCCGCGGTAGCCATTCTCATATCCATTGCCATAGGTGACCGCACTTTGATGTTCCATGCCGGTATAAGGGACTTCAATAAGTTTGTACCCATCTTCATAAAAAGGATAAGGCCCAAACCAGTACTCAAATGCCCGCAGCATGCGGGGCACATCTTTGAACTGTTTTTTTGCCTTTTCCAGATTTTCCTTCAGTACATAATAGTTACAGTCTAGCAACCCCTTTTCGCCCCGGTACTTCTCGGAGAAATGGGTGTAATCGGCAATGCTGATATTTACACCATAATTATTGATTGGATTTGCAACAAACCAGTGGTAGGTTTTGGTCCCATCGCCATTTTGCTCCACACTCCGTAATCTCCCGTTGGAGACGTCCATCAAATACTCAGGCACGGTCACACTGATTAACATGCTATCAACTTCATCATACATATGATCTTTGCAGGGCCACCACAAGCTGGCGCCATCGCCTTGGTTGGCATTGGCGATAAAATGAATTCCGTTGCTATCTTTAGCCCAGACAATCCCCCCACTCCAGGGAGGATTTTCACTTACTTTAGGCTGACCTCCGTAAAATACATCCACCTGCTGCACCGAACCAACTTCCTTCTTTTCTGGCAGTTGCACAAACCAGGCATTTCCCTCCTGCTCAAACGATACCGTCTTACCGTTCTGGACCACTTTTTCAATCTTCATTGGAGGCTGTAAGTCAATTTGCAAACGTTGCTGAGGTTCCAGCACCTTATAGCGGATGGTATTCACGCCCCGGATGGTGCTGTCGGCGGGGTTTACGCGGATGTTGAGGTGGTAGTAAGTAAGATTCCACCAAGCCCTTTCTTTCGTGATGGTGCCTCGCAAGGTATCCTGCCGGGTAAATTCCGGCTCCTGGGCATAAAGACCTGTGCAACAAGCGAAAAGCTGCAGGAGCATAAATACACGAAGAAACAGGTGGTCCAGCATGGTAATTACAATTTTGCTTCTGTTAAATCAGTAAAACTTTACACATTTCGGTGTGGTGTTTAAGAAACTTAGATTCCCCGGAAAAGCTGGTAATTATTCCTGTTGGAGTTCAACTTTAGTTAATCGTCTGGTTAAAGGAACCACATAAGCACCACGCTCCTTCTTCAGAGAAGAAGCCACTCGATAGTTCCCTACTCCTTCTACTGCAACAGGTTGCTCTATACGCAAAAAAGCATTCGGTGTATATTGATCTTTAGCTTCGAGGTGAAGCTCTACTTGTCCTGTTTCCGGATTATAGGCCACCTTCTCAAACTTTCCGGCATCCAGTGTCAGCCACAGACCGGCAGGCGCAATATATACGCGGGAGCGGGCAGCAGTGGTGAGGTCTACCTCTACCCAGTCTCTATTACGCTTCAGGTTTCCTCCAAAGGAAAGCCATCCTAACTCTTCATCATGTGTTATATACGTCCCGGAATTTACTGCATATCCATAGAAGCCAGGGCCGTAGTCGCCCGAATAACTGTCGATTGCCAGCGTAGACGGGAAGGAGTGAAAAGCAGCAGGGCCAAATCCATCCTGAGTTATGTTGGAGATCGCTCCCATTAGTCCACCATACCCTATGCGCAACAGGTAGAGGTCATCCGGGTTTTCCCTGAATTCACTTAGTACCGGTATAGCATTGAGCCCGGAACCATAATGGTGCAGCTGTCGTTCTACCCGGGATAATTTACCCCCATACAGAAAATCCCAGTACCTTCGGGCACTTCCGTTATATCCCCAGTGCGGCACAGTTGGCATGTAGGCAAGAATGGCATTCAGAGTAACATCAGCCTTTTCATCAAAGCCGAAATACTTCGACCAGGTGTACACCTCTTCCTGCCCAGTCGAGTCCCAGGGCATTTCACTGCCAAAAGGATAATCTAGAGAGCGCCACAGGTCAGCACGTTTCCGCATGCTCTTTTCCAGCGAATCAGCCAACTCATCCATGCCTTCGGATTTCAGGTCGAGCAAGATCAGGAAAAATACACTCCCCTCCATTTGGCCAAACTGGGCATAATGCGGTGCCTGTTCCACCATGGCCATAGCGGTATGGCAGGCCTGCTCCAAATACCAGTCCCAAGGATTCTCATTTACCAGCCCCTCACGATAGCGGGCCAGGTTGTAGAGCACCCAGTAAGCTGCCGCCACGTGAGGGTAATTATACGACCGTCCGGTCGATTCAGCTTCTTCACGACTCCAGGCCGACCAGGTATTGTAATTCACCTCTTTGCTGTAGGTGCCTTCCGGCATTACATCCGGTTCGTAATAGTACATACTCTTCCTCACGCCATACTTCTTTTCTCCCTCACTAAACTGAATCCCCCCCCACAGAGTGTGGTGAACAAACTGCTTTAACTTTTCAAGCTCTACTCTATTTGGCTGTATCAACTGCTTCATGATGGCGGAAAGCCAGGAACCCGCTCCCGCTTCGTCACTTAAACCAGCAATCCACGCCCTGCTTTCATGCCTTACCTGCTTCATTTTCTCATAGTCATAGCTGATGACTGACAAATTCCGGTCGAAGGGATCCGCTTCATCGCCGAACCACTGCTTTGTGGTAAGGAAGTGGCCATGATCTGCCACTACCTGCTCTTCAGGTTTAATTACTTTGTAGTTGACCGATTGCCGCAATCCATCTTCATACGTAATGGTCAGCCGGACTCTTCCCCAATCCTTTCCCTTGATTTCGTAGGTCTTCCATCCACTTTTTGCCGGGTCGGCTTCCTTTACTTTCAATGCTCCTTTCGGTTCCACCTCTATTGTGCGCACCTCGCTTTTGTACTTCAGGAACAACTTAGCGTTCACATCTTTCGGTACCACATAGCCCGGCACACCTACCGCCACAGGCCGCTCATTTTCAATCAGTTTCTCCTCAATACTTTTAATTTCATTTGCCAGAATAAACTTCACACCATAGCTTTTGGATTCTCCCGATTGGAGGGTAGTGGAAGTTGCCGGATTCCAGGGTTCCACTACCCGCCACTCTTCTTCTTCATGCGCTTTGCTGTGTGCCATCCACTCGTGGAACCCTTCGAATGTAATGCCACGGGGGGTAGGGTCATCCAAAAGTGGATTGTATGCCTCAAATGAGGTTTCACCAAAAGGAACCACCAAGAGCACGGGCCCGTGCCCATGCAGGCGGGTTACTTGCAAATAGCCTGCCTGCTGACCAATGTATGGATCATAAAAAACATTTTGGGCATGTGCCTCATCAAGCGATTTTTCCTGAAGTATGTTATTAAAGACCATGGGTATTCCCAATGATCCTATTTCAATAATTTTGTCAGTTTTGTTTTGAAGCTCAAAACGTAAAACTAACTGACCATCTGACAACTCCCAGTAACGTTTCACCTGCAAAGGAATATCAGCTGGAAGAGTGTTGGCCAGATCCGCTACCGCCAGCACATTGCCTCCTTGCGACAATGCCTGCACAGGAGCACGCTTAGCTGCGGTTGAGTATCTTTTCCACTCGCCACCATCTCCTGATCTCAATCGAAGATTGAGATCTCCCAAATGGTAAAATCCATCCTTGTTGCGGCTTTCTAGTCTGTCGCTCGGAACGAAGTCAAAACCATTTTCTCCTTTAGGAGCCAGTGAATATATGGTCTGAGAAGCTTTCACCAACTTTAAATCGAAGGAAGGGTTATCCAGTTGAATAATCCCCTGATCAAGCCTCAGTGTTCCAAGCAACTCCTCCAGCCCATTTTTATTCGACTGCGCTTGCAGTTCGCTAGTTAATAAAAACAGAAAAAATACATATAAAATATAGTGTCTTCCAATCATTTGCTAATAAGTAATATTATTTGTTAGTACTTCATTCTATATCAGATGTCTGTATCACCTTCCTGAAAACCAGTTTTGGCTTCTTAAAAACTAACTACAACATTGTAAAAACTTTCTCACAGAAATAAACAACTTGGCACTATTCTACCCATTCATTCTTTTTCAGTGCAGGAATGAGGGCTAATTCATGGTTTCTTTTCCAAAATAGCAACCCATCCACCCCCTTTTGCCAGATGAATTTCCATTTTCGTCTGCGGGGTGACCATTATTTTTTCTACTTTGTAATCCTCAGCATATTTGTTTGCATTGACTCCATCTTTAAGAATCGTCATTTCATATTCCCCTTGTTGTAGAAAAGAAAAATCCAGAGGAAGGGAGCGCTTCTCCCAGTTAGTCATGGCTCCTATATACCAGTTATCCTCATACCTCCTTGCCATGGCCACATACTCACCAATTTTGGCATGTAAGGCCCTTGATTCGTCCCATACTGATGGAATCCGGGAGATTACCTCTACAGTATTTTTATCTTTCAGGTAGGAAGAAGGAGAATCGCAAAGCATTTGCAGGGCACTTTCAAATACCACATACATAGCCGCCTGATGTGCCCTGGTTCCCAGACTCATAGGACGGTTGTAACTTATATGATGATTTCCTTCCTGTGCATTTCGCATAGCGCCCGGTGTAAAATCCATCGGCCCCACCGCCATTCGGATAAACGGGATTATCAGGTTGTGATCTGGCGTAATGTAGCTTGCCCATTTATTATTTTCATTGCCCCGAACACCCTCGTAGCTTAATACATTGGGATAAGCTCTTCGTAAACCGGCAGGCTTGTAAGCCCCATGAAAATTGACCAGCAGTTTTCGCTTGGCTGCTTCCTGCGCTATTCTCATGTAAGAGTTCACCATATATTGATCTGCACGTTGCATAAAATCCACTTTCACACCTTTCGCTCCCCAGTCACTGTAAGTTTGTAGGATTTGCTCCATGTTGGCATCCAAAGGTTTCCACAGGCACCACAAAATGATGCCTACCCCTTTTTCTTTACCATACGCTATTAATTTGTGGACATTAATTTCCGGATTAAACTCCAATATCTCCGTGGTGGATTTGGTCCATCCTTCGTCCAGAATAACATATTCCAAACCGTATCTTGCAGCAAAATCAATATAATATTTATAGGTAGCTGTATTCAGCCCTGTCTCAAAATCTACATTGTAAATATTGTTAGCATTGTACCAATCCCAAGCCACTTTTCCCGGCCTGATCCAATCGGTGCTCTCCAGCGCAAGAGAGCGGGAAAGTTTAAATACCATATCTTGCTCCAGGAAAACTTTATCATTCTGGCTGATGACAAAAAAACGCCAAGGGAAACTTCTATACCCTGACGTTCGGGCTATATAATCCGCTTCTTTGGTAATTAGCTCACTTCTGTCTGCCCTGGAGGAAAGCGGCTTCGTTTCCAGCACCACCTTTGGGAAAATGGCTTTTAAAGTAGCAGTACCTGTCCCTTCTAGAAACATATTTGGATAGTCGTACAGATCTGCTTCCGAAAAAAGAATTTTAATTCCCTCCTTCACATCAAACAGTACAGGAAGCGAACAAAAATCGCCTGCAGAAATTTCCTCCAGCTTTTTGTCTAAATAAGCTCTTTCGTAGTGAGAGTACATATTTTCTTCCTGGGGAAAGAGAGAAGTAGTTGCCTCAGGAAAATGAACTTCCATTTTTTCTGTGTGTACCTCAATGTCACCCTTCATGGAAGTCAGGAAGCGATAAGCCACTCCTTCGTTATATACCCGAAAATGAACAGCGTAATCTCCCTTAAATTTTAGCTGAAGTTCATTGTAAACATTAGTTATTTTCCTGTTTTTTTGTGGAACTACAGAAAAAATCTCTTCTTTTTTTTTAACTATTTTATCAGAAATTAGCTGTGGGTTTTTCCCCAGCACTTTTTCCCCCAGATCTAGGCCTATGTCCACCCTGTCAATAATCATTTTTTGTCCCGTCTTTACGGACCAGCTAAGACCATTCTCCAAATTTACATTTAAAATTATATTTTTATCTTGAGAAGATACCTCCAAAGTTTGGGCGCCAACCAAGACAGGACTAAAAAAAGAAATTGCTATAGCTAATACTCTTTTGATCATATACTATAAGTCGCCATTAAAAACTCTAAATCCATAAACAGGACCAGCGCTGTTCCCATCCTTTGCCTTTATGGTAACTTTTACGCTTTCTTTTCCCTTTACCAGTTCTTCCGGTATTTCGTAAGATATATCGTAAAACTGGCTCTTTTTAAATTTATTGAGATCTTCCGTGGCTATTTTTACTCCGTCTATTAGGATATCAAATACTCTTCCACGGTTGTCCATTCCCCAATAGGTTGCCATTAAATTATTTTTGGTATCAGAATCTACTTTCATCAAAAAAGAGTAATATCCACCATCATTCGTTGACCTCCACTTTCTCCCATGATCATCACCGGTAAAAGTTTTTTCTCCTGTAAATTCATGGTCTCTTTCGGGTTGCATTTCTCCTAGACGAATGATGTCAACCGTCCGATCTTCTATTTCTTGTTGTTTTCTTTTCTCCTCTTCATAAACCAATTGCTGTTTTTTCCAATCATCAGGTGTGAATACATCCCAATACACAGAATAGAATTCATCTAACGTTTGATAAAAAGGAATTAACTTCACTTCTTCTGGAACTCCAATACTGCTTGTTGCAAAATGTAAATTACTTTTATCCACCGGAATCACCCACTTATTAGGATTATCTTCCTTGGTTACAAATACTGGTATTCCTTTAACAGGGTCCGGTTCTGTTTCTCCAAAAACTCCAGACATTAAAACTGGGCCATAAAACAATGCCTTTCTATTAATATTATCTGGCATTGGTTCCGTATAAAAATCGAAACCAAGATCTAGTTCTATTTTATCGTTGTTGTTCCATTCTCTTTCTACTAATAAATAACCTTCGTCGTTTTCTTTTACAGATGTGACCTTTCCATTTATCTTTATCGTGAAATCAACTACCCAAACCGGTTTTCTTAGTTTAATAGGAAAAGACACGGATCGTTTAGTTGTGATGATAAAGTCAACCTGACCATCAAGAGGAAATTTCGTTTCCTGTCTTACCGTCACTCCTTTTTCTTTCCAGGTTAATTGGGAAGGGATAAATAGATTAACGTAAAGACCACCATCTACTCCGTGACTGTAAATACTTTCCCCATATTTAACATGATTCTCCATTCCGGAGCCAACACAACAGGTGAACGAATGATATGGATTACTATATTCTTTATGGCCACCTTGTCGTAATGAAACGAAATAGGTTGTCATACCATTTTTTGGATTCTGTGACGCCAAAATATGGTTGTATAAGCCTCTTTCGTAATAATCCATCAAATGCGAGGAGGGTTGAACAGCAAATAAATGTCGCGTAAGCTTCAACATATTATAAGTATTACATGTTTCAGTAGTATTAGCACTCAACTTATCGTTCAATTTGTCTGGCTCCCCGAAATATTCGTAATTACTATTTCCCCCTGTTGCATAAGAATGATCTTCTACCACTGTTTTCCAAAAGAAATTTGCAATATTTGCATCTTCTTCATCTCCTGTTAATTCAAACCGTCGTGCACTCGCGATGATTTTTGGTATCTGAGTGTTTGAATGCTTTCCAGGCAGGACATCAATATTCATCGCTAAAGAATCCAAAATCCGCTTGTCGTAAAAGCGGTACGACAAGTTCAGGTACTTTTGATCGCCTGTTAACGCATAGGTATTTACCAGGGTCTCGCTCATTCCTCCATACTCACAAATCATCATTTCCTGCATTTGGGGTTCACTTAGATCTTCTAAGGTCTTTATTGCCCAATCTGCGATTCCCTTTTCTATGTTCAACGCAGTCTCATTGCCACAGTACAAATAAGCATCCAAAAGTCCAGCCATAATTTTATGCACCGTATACCAAGGGGCCCAAGCACCATTTAAATCAAAACCTTTCGAACGGATATTTCCACTTGCTACTTCAGCCCACATCTCATCTTCATTGGGAATTGCCCCGACGTAGCCTGTCTTCCGACTTTTTTGGATTTCTTGCAACTCAGAAACAATATAATTTACTCTATTCAAGTATTCTTCATCACCAGTAGCAGCATAATACATTGAACAAGCGGATAAATAATGGCCTAATGAATGTCCCGCAAGACCTGAAGATTCCCATCCACCATATTTCTCTGCCTTTGGTTTTAGTCCTGCATGCGCTCTAAAGTCGGACAAAAGTCTATCAGGCTCTAACATTAACAGATAAGCTGCTTCTGCTCTCATTGCTTCTTTAAAGGGACTTTCTAATAATTTCACATCGCCCAAATGAAAACTAAAGGCTTTAATAGGAACGCTAGGTTTTATCTGCATTTTAGTATTTTCACCCTCGGGAACGTAAGATTGAGAATAACATGCTTCGAAAAGCAGCATATTTCCTAAGACTATTAATAAAAAAGACCACTTTTTCATATAAAACTATTCAAATATTTAACCAACATTTAATCAAACCTTCTCCTGCTGAAATTCACCATTCAGGTTGGAAATTTTCAATACTAAAAGTACTATAAAAAGACACCATGGAATTATATTATTTTCCTCAATTATAATATAATAATGCCAAATGTTCTTTTCTGACAAAAATATACATCATTAGACGTAAATACAGTTTTCGATCGCTAGAAAAATAAGCCTCAAACCTTCGAGAGGAGATTCTAATATTGAATAAGTTACAGCCATAATTTAAGGATCCATCAGCCAGATCAATGAGCGAACAGGTTAGAGTCCTTTTCTCATCATCGTTTATCAGTCACCTTTTTTCGCCAAACATTTAATTTGTCCTGCATGAGGGCTGCTTCTTGCGGAAGAATTGTTACCAAGTCCTTTGTCTCTTCAGGATCCTCTTTCAAGTTGTACAATTCTAATTTTCCTCTATCATAAAATTCTATTAGTTTCCAATCTCCTTCCTTAATTGCTCCAGATGAGGTTCCTCCTAAAAAATGTTGTTCCTCCAGGGGATAATGCCAAAACAGAGTATTCCTATCAAGGTTAGTTTCCAAACCTATCAATAAGGGAGCTATGGAAACACCGTCTAATTGCTGGTTTTTGTAAGAAAAAATTCCCGCCAGCTCCAGTAAGGTCGGATAAAAATCATTGGTAATAACCGGAAATTTACATACACTTCCTCCTTGTATTTTACTAGGCCAGGAAATGATTAATGGAACACGTATCCCACCTTCGTATAAGGTACTTTTCCCACCGCGAAGAGGAGCATTTGTTGTTACTGCATTCTCCCAATCCGATTCCCCACCATTGTCCGAGGTAAAAATCAGGATCGTATTTTCTAAAAACCCTAGTGTTTCGAGTTTTTCTACAATCATTCCAACCCCCGTATCAATATCCTGAAGCATTGCTGCCAAGTGTGGGTTGTTTTTAGTAGCAAGTTGACCTTGACCGGCATTCGGTTTATTTTCAAATTCTTTCACCAAATCTTCTCTACCTTGCAGAGCAGTATGTACGGCATAATGACTTAGATAAAGGAAGAAGGGTTTATTTCTATTTCGTTCAATAAATTCAACCGCTTCTACATTTAGACGATTGATTAAATATTCATTACCTGGTAATTTCTTTTTGACTTCACAATTGAAATGGTAGGGATAAAAGTAGCTTCCCCATGCTATTCCCCGGTTCTCGGTCATTATGACTTCGTCAAAACCATGTTTTCGAGGACCAACCTCCTTCCCCCCTTCCTTTTCATAACCTGACAGATGCCATTTGCCAACAATTCCTGTTTGGTAACCATGTTTTTGCAATATTTCAGGTAAAGTTATATAGTCTGTAGAAAGATGTTCAAAACCATTTGGTCTCAGATAGTCTGTTATGCCAATGCGGGCAGGATATAATCCTGTGAGTAAGGCAGCTCGTGTGGGAGAACAAACCGGCGCAGCCGCATAAGCATGTGTAAATAACATACCGCTTTTGCCAAGCTTATTTAAATGAGGCGTTTTATTGAAGTTACTACCATAGCTCTCCAATTCCGACCAACCAAGGTCATCAACCAAAATAAATATGATATTTGGCTTCTTACTTTTGATCCCAATATCTTGCCTATTTTGGCAAATAACCGATGTATATGAAAACAACAACAGAACCGTTATTATAAAACAGGTCTTATACAATTTTCTGTTCCTTTCCATATTTTCAAACTTTTTCAAGCATATACTCCCTTTCCAGTTAAATATTCATACCTCTTTTCCTCAGCAAACCAGTACAAAAGGTTTTTTAATAACTACCTCCGAGCGGAAGTTACGCTTTCAGCAAATTTGTAAAGAGAGTAGTTAAAGACATTTCGTTACCTGAAACATTTATGCTACTACATAGTGCAGCACAAAGAGAAGAGTTTAAGAAAACATACAACACGAGTGAAGAGAATAACCGTTTTCCAAAAATTCCATTAGCTTACTAATTAAAAAGGCTATCTCTGCGCTTATTTACTTTCTCCGGTTTTATTGGATGAAAATGAAGAACTTTTATCTTCATAAAACCTCCAACTAGTTTTGTAATCTTTAGGCAAATCTAGATTTAACAGTGTCGCTCTTACCATTTCAACCGGTAAGCTATTCTCCCGCATAACAGCATCATGGTATTGCTTAACCGTCATTTTACCTCTCTCCACCAACTCATTTCTCAAAGCGTAAAACTGCAATCCGCCTATCATGTAAGCCACCTGATACAGCGGACTATAATGTCCTTCGAATGAACGGCGCACTTCTCCTTCAGCATTGGCTCGTTCATGGCCGACGCGCTCAACCAGAAAATCTATGCATTCCTGGGGTGTCCATTTGCCAAGATGATAATTCAGGGAGAAAATAATCCGAGCACAACGGTGCATACGCCAGAAAAGCATTCCAATGCGGTCTTCCGGAGACTGCGGGAAACCCTCATCCCAAAGCAACATCTCCCAATACAAAGCCCAACCTTCGGTCCAGAAAGGAGTACTGAAGTTACGATAAGTCTTAAAGCGGTCATTCATAAATCCTTGCAGGTGGTGTCCCGCAATTAATTCATGGTGCACCGTTGCACGAGAAAAATGAGGATTGTTACCCCTCATGCTCATCAACTTATCTTCATGATCCATGGTAAGAGTAGGGTAAGAAATGCTTATTACCTCTCCCCCTGTAAAGAAAGGATTTACCAACTGGCGCTCAGGGCTCATCATTTCCATACGCCAGGTTTCCTCCGCCAAGGGAGGTATTGTAATAAGATCCTTGTCTTTGATAAAATTAACAGATTCGTTATACAACCTCTGAATGGTCTCGGGCTGTTTTCCTTCAGGCACATAAGTATTTTTTACCTTTTCCAAAGCACTGTGCCAATCATCGCCAAAACCCAGTTCTCCAGATGCTGCCAGCATTTGGCGATCACACCATGCAAACTCTTTGTTTGCAATCTCAATCAATTCCTCCGGCGTGTAAGGGATCATTTCATACTGCAACTGCTTTATAAGCTCCTCTTCTCCTATCGGACTACCAACGATGCCGCTTTTATCAAGCTTTTGGTTTTTTCCAGGAACTTTTCCCTTTTTCTCTGCTAAATCTATATAAACAAGAAAAAGGGAGTCTACCCTTTCATACAGTTTTGGCACCCACCAGGTAAAAGAAGGATCATAATTATGGTAGAACCCATTTACATTTTCAAGTCCTTTCTGAAGGTCCTTTAGGACATTTTCCAGCCGGTAGGAGAGTTCCTTGCTAAGTGATTCTTCTTTTGTAAGCGCTAACATGGAGCTCCGGAGGTCTTTTTCAACTGCATTTAATCTCTCAGCAAGTTGTTGACCATTAACAGAAGCCCCTCTCCTACGCGGTTTTTCAATCGCATAAATTTTTTCTGCAAAAGGTATCCATTTTTCTATTTGATTATATTCTTTTTCTGCTATCTCCAGCAAGCGTAACTTGTTTTTTTGATCACGCTGAAAGAGTAAATAATCCACACGACTGTCTGTATTCAAACTTTCAAAATCCAGACGGCTTAGCTGCTGGAGATAATCTCTGTATAACTGCTGAAATCGTATGGTACGTTCAGGAGAATTTCCCATAAAGTAAAAACGATTCAAACTTCCTTCATCTGCCCGCAATTGGACCATTAAATGATGAAGTTCACTTGTTTGCCGGTAAATAGAATCTGAACTCTGTGCCTGTAAGGGAACCGCCATAAACGGTAAAATAGCCAGCAGTAAAAATAAAAATGGCAGCAGGTAAAGTGTAGATCTATTCATTTGAAGTATCTTTTTTAATAATGTAGTGGCAGGCAAAAAATTGTTTTGCCTGTTATATTTAGCCTTAGGTTTAACTAACTTGCTAAAACCCTTAGTATTGTTCATCAACCAGTGCTTATAAAAAACATTTGGCTAATACCAAAACTATTACTTAACAATATCGATCAGGAGAGAAAGCATCGATCAGCATTGGCGTTTTCTTATGCATAATTTGCTCTGTAAGCACTTTTCCAGTTGCAGGAGCAAGGCTAATGCCCATCATGCTATGGCCGGTACCAAACATGACATTGTTCCAACGTTTTGTAAAGCCTATGTAAGGAAGTCCGTCTGGGGAACAAGGTCGCATTCCACTCCAAATTTCACCCTCCATTGGGAAAGAACACTTGAACCCAGTGTAATACCTTTCTATAGCATCATGGATACCCTTTACCCGATTTATATTGATCTTATCATGTAAATCAGTAATCTCCATAGTGCCGCCAAAACGAATTTTATCTCCAAAAGGAGTAACGGATACCTTTCCTTCAGTAAGTATGGCGGGCCGCTGAATAGCAGGAAAGTTATCCACCTCAAAACTATAACCTTTTCCTCCCAACAAGGGTAGGTTTACTTTTAATTTGTGTGCAAGTTTTCCCGAAGATGCACCAGCACATACAATTAAATAGTCAGTTGAATATTCTCCATTATCTGTTAAAACAGACTTGACTGTCTTTCCTGAGAAAGAAAAATCCATTACTTGTACATTAGGAACAATTTTTACTCCCCGGCTTTCAAGATATTTTACAAGAAAGTGATTGAGCTTAGCTGGATTAAGGTGAGCATCTTTTGGAAAAAAAAGTCCTCCCAGCACGTTCATTTTTTGGTTTGGCTCCAGTTTCTGTACATCTTCCTGAGAAAAAATTTCTACTTCCAGGCCATGCTGCCGGGCAAGCAGGGCAAATTCAGTCTCCTCTTTTGCCGCTTTCTTTGTTTTGTACAGCATTAAAAGACCTTTCTCCTCCAAAATTTGATTAATTCCAGGAATCTGTTCGGTTAAATTTAAATATAGGTTCTTACTTAGTAAACTTAAGTTTTTGAGATAAGGAATGCTATAGGCAACATGCGCTTTGGTAGCAGATTTATAAAAATGTAAACACCACTGCAGCAGTCTCCTGTCAAATCTGGGATGAATATAGAAGGGACTTGTTGAGGAAAACATCCACCTTACCCCCTTTTCAATAATACCCGGGGAAGCCAGCGGCACAATGTGGCTGGGAACAATCATACCAGCACTACCTACAGAACAGTTTTCCGACAAATCACCTTTATCCAGTATTGTTACCTCAAACCCTTCTTCAGTTAAATAATAAGCGGTAAAGAGTCCAATAACACCGCCACCGACTACAACAATTTTATCCATCTCTAAATCACTTGAAATCCGTGAACATAAGGATCTTCATCATCCAGAAAAATGGTGTTATATCCTGTTACAACAGCCCAACCTTCAATACCGGGTATTATGGCCGGTTTACCTGCTACTGTGGTTTCTCCTTCTATAGTACCTGTAAAAACAGAACCAATATAGCTTTCATGTATAAACTTCTGACCAGGTTTTAATAATCCTTTACCATACCATTGAGCCATGCGTGCAGAAGTACCTGTGCCACAAGGAGATCGATCAATAGCTTTATCTCCGTAAAACACAGCATTTCTGGCTGTAGAAGAAGGATCTAGGCTTTTTCCGGCCCAAAGAATATGAGAAAGCCCATTGATTGTTGAGTTTTCAGGATGTATAAAGCTATATTTCTCATTCAATCGTTTGCGAATAACACGACTCATCGAAACTAATTGATCTGCTGTAAACTCCTGAAACCCCTGAAAATTATCTTGCGGATCAATAATTCCATAAAAATTACCTCCATAAGCTACATCCAGCTTAAGCTCTCCAAGATTAGGACAATCCACCGTCAAGCCTTCTGCTTCCAAAAAGGAAGCAACATTGGTAAGCTTGACTGACTTTACCTTTTTACCCTCCTGCGTAAACATAACCTGGATCAGGCCCGCAGGAGTTTCCAGGCGCAACTGTCCCGGGGTTTTGGGAATGACCAAACCTTCTTCCAAAGCTATAGTGACGGTACCAATAGTACCATGTCCACACATAGGTAAACACCCGCTGGTCTCGATAAACAGCACGGCTATATCATTTTCAGGATTGTGAGGAGGGTAAAGAATACTTCCCGACATCATATCGTGACCTCTGGGCTCAAACATTAATCCTTTTCTTATCCAATCATAATCTTTCAGGAAGTGTTGCCGCTTTTCACTCATGTTTACACCCTGCAAAACCGGACCACCAGCTGCTATTAAGCGAACAGGATTACCACAGGTATGGGCATCTATACAAAAGAATGTTCTTCTTCCCATTACGCTTCAATTATATGAAATACGCTTTCCTTGGTTAACTCATTGTTAACAGTTCGCCAAATTGATAAAGAGTTTTGGTCATTTAGTTCTTCGGGAAGTAAGGCTTTTGGAGCAGACTGATACGTAAAAGGTCGGGCAAAGCGCTTAATTGCATAAGAACCTACTGAGGTACTTCGGCTATCGGTTGTAGTAGGAAAGGGTCCTCCATGTGTCATGGCTGCTGAGACCTCCACCCCAGTAGGCACGCCTCCAAAAAGAAGGCGTCCACACCTTTCCTTAATAACATCTATCAAACCCTCTGCCTTGTCAAGATCGCCTTCACTACCCCAGATGGTGCATGTTAACTGCCCCTTTAATATGCTTGCAACGCGCTCTAACTCTGTTAAACTGCTATAGGTCACTATCAATGTAAAGGGTCCGAATATTTCTTCTTGAAGGGCAGCATTTTGCAACCACTCTTTCAGAGATGTACGAGCCAGCCCAGCCTTTCCTAAAAGAACATCTTCATCTGGTAAAATAAGCTTTTCAACTCCCTTTTCAGCGAGCAACTGTTTCAAGGTTGAATAGTAACTATTACAAATGCCTTCATGTAACATTTTTTCAGCTGGTGCCTCTCGTAACTTTTCAGCAAGCTTTTGAATAAAACCTTCAAGACCATCAGATTCAGGATAAAAGATAAGCCCAGGACAGGTGCAGAACTGTCCTGCCCCCAATAGGACCGACTGGGCAGCAATCTCAGCGAGTTGCTCAGGATCCTTACTTGCCTTTTCATGTAATACCAGTATAGGGTTCACACTTCCCATCTCAGCATAAACCGGTATTGGCTGTTCACGCTGGCAAGCCAAGTCAAAAATCGCCTTACCTGCCTGATAGGATCCGGTAAAAGCCACTGCTTTCGCGCTGCGATGCGTTACAAGTTCTTGTCCTATTTCAATGCCGCCACTCACATGCTGAAAAATACCGAGAGGAAGACTACAGGTTTCCAGCGCCTTCAAAACAGCTTTGAACACCATCTGCGAAGTTTTGGGGTGAGCCGGATGCTCCTTATAGATGACAGGGCAACCGGCAGCAAGGGCCGAAGCAGTATCACCACCTGCTGTAGAAAAGGCGAAAGGAAAATTACTGGCACCAAACACTACCACTGGTCCTAAAGGCAAAAGCATCCGACGAAGATCAGCTCGTGGCAAAGGTTTCCTGTCCGGCAAAGCAGTGTCAATTGTAGCTTCTACCCAAGAACCTTCTTTAACCATTGATGAAAAAAGCCTCAACTGGTTAATAGTTCTGCTACGTTCACCTCTTAGGCGAGATATGGGCAAGTTTGATTCATCGTGAGCAGTCTTCAAAAGCTCATCACCAAGTGCCTCTAACTCATCTACAATTGAACCTAAAAAATCTACTTTCTTCGTGATCGATACTTTTTTATATATTTTAAAAGCTTTATCTGCTTCATCGAAAACTTCGTTAATCGTCATATTCTATTTTTAGTATTTCTTACTTTATTAGCTTGTGCTGTGGTATCATTGCAAACCAACATTTAAACGAAAAACCAATTTAAATTAAATAGCTGAGATTCAAAAAGGGCCTACAAAGTTAATGCCTTTGCTTTGGAATTTAACTTAAAATCAGGCAATGCGGGTCTAACAAGCAATGCCTGATTTATTATAGATAAAACCTCTTCTCGCTCCTTGCCTTCAAGCTCAATTCTAGGTGAACGAACTTTTTCCGTGCCTAAGCCGGTTAAAACTTCAGCTAATTTAATATTTTGCACCAATTTGGGATGCACATCTAATTCAAGAAGAGGAAAAAACCATCTGTTCAATCGTACTGCTTCTTCGCATCTTCCTTCCTTAACCAGCCTATAGAGTGCAACCGTTTCCGCAGGGAAGGCACAGACTAGGCCAGCTACCCAACCGTCAGCTCCCAAAATCATGCTTTCGAGAGCCAAGGTGTCTACTCCGGTGAGTATTTTAAACCTATCACCAAAGCGATTTTTCATTTTGGTGACATTTGAAACAACTCTAGTCGATTCCTTCACTGCTTGAATATTGTCGATAGGTGCTAATTCTTCAAGCATGTCCAAAGTCACGAGAATTCCATAGTCTATCGGATTATTATAGATCATAATGGGCAAATCAGTACAGTTAGCAATAGTTTTGAAGTATGTCACAGTTTCCTTATCATCAGCCTTATATCTCATAGGAGGCAAAACCATTAAGCCGTCTACTCCATTCTTCTCTGCTGTCTCGGCAATCTCACAAGCTTTGGCGGTTGTTTGCTCAGCAATATTTAGAATTATAGGTGATTTGTTATCTAAAAACTCAATAGTTTCTTTTAAAAGCACCATTTTCTCACCTTCTGTTAATGTACTTGCTTCTCCTAAAGTCCCTCCCAAAATAATACCATCCACTCCGGCTGCTAGTTGCGCACTAATGTTCTTAAGGAAGCTTGGTATATCAAGCCTATCATCATCCGTAAACTTTGTAGTTACCGCGGGGAATACGCCTTTCCAATTCAGTTTCATATTCTTTATTCCTTTTGTAGTTGAAAATTCCTATTTATTATTAATTTATTAAACAACAAGTGTATGCACTAATTATAAAAACAAAACTGCTAACTATTGTAGAGAAATTCTTTTAACATTTTGTAAGAGAAATATAATTGCTAATAGCACGATGTTTCCTGGATGGCTAAATCCATCTCAATAAATAATATTGACAAATCTCTTAATAAAACTGACAAGCAAAATCTTGAAATTTCTTTGCAAACACTAGTTCTAGAAGCATCGCTTGATATTCCTACAAATCACATTTTTCTCGTATTGACAGAATTCATCCAATTTTATAAGTACCTTAACCTAACCTCTTTTTTGGAAGGCAAAGAAAATGGTTTATCTCGCTACAAGTAACATCCAATAC
>CAMPJM010000007.1 GCA_946886805.1 uncultured Flammeovirgaceae bacterium
CGAAAGCTTTCGGGATTCGCCAGGAATGACGGTTTTCTACTACCTGAGTAGTTACTAAAAGTTTAACAAGAAAGCGATATAATCGCTTTTCTCAGAAGTCCTCGTTAAAAACGAGGACTATCAAGCTGATATTTGTGTGAGTCGGCCGTTACATTTGTCTCCACAGCAACCTAGGATCTCCGTTTTTAATAGGACCGAAGCCATAAAAAAGCCTGTCTTTTTACGGACAGGCTCCCAATTATAATCAACCAAAAAAATCGTCAGCTACTGCCACCCACCGCCAAGCGCTCTATAAAGCTCAACTACGGCGCTGAGTCTTTCAAATCTTGCATTAATCAGGTCTAATTGCGCATACAAAGCATTTTCTCTTGCTGTAAGCACTTCAAGATAATTGGCAAAGCCATTGTTTAAAAGTGCTTCTGAATAAGTTGTTGCCGTGTCATAGGCAGCAAACTCCATGGTCTTTAATTCTATTCTCTCTTCAGCAGCCTCAAAAGAATACAATGCATCCGAAACTTCCCTACTGGCAACCAAGAGAGATTGCCTGAAGTTAAGATAAGCCTGTTCTTGTTGAGACAGTGCTACCTCATATTGAGTACGAATACGGCGACCATTTAAAATTGGTTGGGTAAGGCCGCCTACAACTGTAGCAAATAAGGAATTAACGCTCAATAATTTATCTAACTCCAGACTTTGTAAGCCTCCTGTTGCCGACAAAGTAAGAGAAGGGTAGAAGTTAGCTTTGGCTACATTTGTAAGTTCAAAAGCGTTGACAAGGTTATATTCCGCAGCAATTACATCTGGTCTGTTTCTTAACAACTGAACAGGATAACCTATCTGCATTTCCTGAGTGACGCGCTGTTCCGCTAAAGTACCCCGTACAATATTCTGGGGTGCTTTTCCCAATAGAATCGACATTGTGTTTTCCAATAACTTGATATTTGTTTTAATATCAATTAACAAAGCTTGGGCAGAATATAACTGCGCCTCAGTTTGCTTTACGCCCACTTCAGTAACATTTCCAGCATCTTTTAATGCTCTAGTTGTCTCCAGACTTATTTCTCTATTGGCAATAGTTTGCTCAGTAATTCTTAGTTGCTCATCTAAAGCCAACAGTTGAAAATAGAGGGATGCAATATTGGAAATCAACTGCGTTTTAACAGCTTGGTGGGCTGCGATAGATTGTAAATAGGAAGCTTCAAAAGCCCTTCGATTACTTCTGATCTTTCCCCAGATATCTGCTTCCCAGGACAAACCTGCGTTGATCTCATATTGAGAAAGCGAACCAGAAAAAACAGCTCCAAACTGGCTGTTTTCTGACAATTTCTGGTGCGTCGCCTGGACTGTGCCATTTAAAGTTGGCAGATTTCCAGCTTTGCCTTGTTGGTAATAAGCATTGGCAGCTATTATCTGTTGCAATGCGATTCGAATATCAATGTTCTCTTCAAGACCCGCTTCAATATGGCCAACAAGAATCGAATCTGTAAACAACTCTTTCCATGATACATCCGCTATTGACAAGCTATCTTCCGGAAGTTGGTCTGTCCTAAAGTAGGCTTCATTCACAACCTCCGGTGTTTGATAATCTTTTGCCACAAAACAGGATTGCAGAGAAAACAGTAATACAGGAGCAAAGATCAATTTATAAATAGTGTACTTCTTCATTTAATAATTGGTGATTTACCGTTTTAATGATTTGGTGATTTACTTAATTTTAGCACCTCTTTTATCTTATCTGAGGTCTTGCTATTATAGTCTAACATCTATAGTCTAAAATCTACTGTCTAACATCTACTGTCTCAATCTCAGGTTTTCCACTGACTTTTTCCTGAAGCCATTGGAAAAGAATGTATAAAATTGGTATAACAAACACACCCAAAATAGTTCCGATCAAAAGACCTCCAACCGCTCCTGTGCCAATAGAGTTGTTTCCTGCTGCTCCAGTTCCGCTGGCAAAAACCAATGGTAACAATCCAATTATAAAAGCAAATGAGGTCATTAAAATTGGTCGTAACCTGACTTTCGCAGCCTCAAAAGCAGCTTCTACAATTGTGAAACCTGCCTTGCGCCTTTGTATCGCGAACTCTACAATCAGAATGGCATTTTTTGCCAACAAGCCTATCAACATAATCAAGGCAATCTGGAAGTAGATATTGTTTTGCAATCCGGCAAACTTGGTGGTGATGTAAGCTCCCATTACCCCCACAGGCAAGGATAGCAATACTGCCAAAGGAATCAAATAACTTTCATACTGGGCTGCTAAAATAAAATAGACAAACAGGATACTCAATAAGAAAATAAAGATTGTCTGACTACCAGCAGAGATTTCTTCCCGGGTCAGTCCGGAAAAAGCAACCGAATAATTATTCGGCAGCGCCGTAGCACTCACTTCCTGTACCGCCCTAATGGCATCTCCTGAAGAATATCCTGGAGCCGCGGCACCACTTACAGCGGCAGAATTGAATAGGTTGAACCTGGTAACAGATTGTGGACCATAAACCCTTTTCAAAGAGACAAACTCTGTAATAGGAGCCATTTCTCCCGCGGCATTCCGCACAAAAAGGGAGTTGAGATCGCTGGTGGTTGCCCTGTCTTCCGGCAATGATTGAACATACACTCTATATTGTTTCCCAAATCGAGAAAAGTCTGCAGCGTAAATCCCACCTATATATCCTTGTAGCGTTCCAAATATGCTGCTGATGGACACACCAGCTTCCTTGGCTTTAGCAACATTTAAGTTAATTTCATACTGTGGATATTTGGTATTAAATGAACTTTGTGCGTACATGATTTCAGGACGCGCCATAAGTTGTCCCAGATAATCCTGGGTTACTTGTTCAAGATCGGTAAATTCTCCTCCTAATCTGTCTAAAACCTGCATTTCAAATCCTGATGAAATACCGAAACCGGGTATACTTGGTGGTGCGAAAAACAGAATATTGGCTCCCGGTATTCCTGCTGCAACCTGGAACATCTTCCCAATGATAGCATCTGCGGAAAGGGAATCAGCATCTCGTTCATCCCATGAATCAAGTCGGATAAAACCAAGGGCATAATTACTACCAGCCCCGGCAATCAAACTATATCCATTTACCATAGATCCACCCTCTACTCCCGGAATTTTCACCAGTTCACTATACAGTTTTGATGAAACTTCGGTGGTTCGGTCCAGAGATGCGCCAGCTGGAAGTTCCACATTCACAAAGGCCATTCCCCTGTCTTCGTTGGGTACAAAGCCGGTAGGGGTGGTGAAAGATGCCCATAGAATTGCTCCAACAGAAGCAATTAAAATGACCGGTGTAATCCATTTATGCCTGTAGAGAAAGGACAAAGATCTGACATATCTTTTAGTAGTAACCTCAAAAGCAGTGTTAAAAGTAGCATAAAAGCGCTGTAGAAAATTTTTCTTCTTGTGCTCGTCATCATGATGTGCCTTCAAAAACAAAGCGCATAAGGCTGGACTTAAGGTTAGTGCATTTACCGCCGAAATGAAAATAGCGACAATAAGTGTAACCCCAAACTGCTCATAAAAAACTCCGGTTGGTCCCGTTATAAAAGTAACAGGAATAAACACCGCACCCATCACAAGGGTAATAGAAATAATAGCTCCGGTAATTTCTTCCATTGCTTTATGAGTGGCTTTTCGCGCATTCTCGGCCCCTTCTTCCAATTTAGCATGGACAGCTTCTACTACCACAATAGCATCATCAACCACAATCCCGATCGCAAGCACCAGGGCAAATAATGTTAGTAGGTTTATGGAATATCCAAATAAGCCAAGGAAGAAAAAGGTTCCAATAATGGATACTGGAACAGCTATAGCCGGAATAAGTGTAGATCTAAAATCCTGCAGAAATATAAAAACCACAATAAATACCAGAATAAAAGCTTCTATTAACGTGATAATTACCTTGTCTATAGAAGCAGTAAGAAATTCATTGGTGTCAAAATTCACAAACACTGACATACCTGTAGGAAAGTCTTTTTCTAGAACTTCCAATTCGGCATGTATGGTCTCAATGATCTCCTGAGCATTTGAACCAGGCGTTTGATAAACAGCCATACTTACTCCAGGAACCCCGTTTGTATAAGACATTACATTATATCCTTCCGCATCGAGTTCTACCTGAGCTACATCTTTCAAACGTAAAAACTGCCCATCACCCAATGCTTTTATTATAATATCTTCATATTCAGCCTCAGTATTGAACCTGCCACCATATTTTATGACATATTCAAAACTTTCAGCGTTGTTTTGGCCTAAAGCACCAGCTGCTGCTTCCAAACTTTGCTCATTAATAGCTGCGGTCACGTCAGCAGGTATTAAACCATAGGCGGCTAATTTTTCTGGTTGAAGCCAAATACGCATGGCATAATTTTTCGATCCGAATACCCTTACATCGCCCACGCCGTTGATCCTCTTCAAGGCAGGGATAACATTTATGTTTAGGTAATTTTGTATATAAGTAGCACCGTAATCTTCATTTTCAGACAAGACTGTAAAGAACATCAAAGAACTTGTTTGCTGCTTTTGCGTCGAAACACCTGATTGTGTAACTTCCCTGGGGAGTAATGGAGCTGCCCGCGCTACCCTGTTCTGCACGTTTACCGCAGCAATATCAGGATCAATACCCTGCTCAAAAAACACCTGGATACTGGCACTTCCGTTATTACTTGCAGTAGAGGTAATATAAGTCATGCCCTCAACACCGTTTATTTGTTCCTCAATAGGAATTATAACACTCTCAAGAACAGTCTCAGCATTTGCACCAGGATAATTGGCAGAAACCTGAACTGTTGGTGGGGCAATGTCAGGATATTGGGTAACCGGTAAAGTTGTCAAGCCCAATACACCCAAAATCAGAATAATAATGGAGACTACCGTAGATAATACAGGTCTATCTATAAAGTTTTTAAGCATTATTTAGTTCTTATTTAAATACGACGTTGAGTGAATTGGCTATACTATCGAAAGCCACTGGCTGAGGTTGGATAAGGGTATTGTTTCGGATTTTTCCTACTCCCTGAGCTACAATTTTATCTCCTGCTTCAATACCAGAGCCAACAACTATTATGTTATCGATCCTATCTTTAACGGCTATAGATGAGGAAACTGCCAGTGTATCTCCCTGTACTTTGTATACATAAACTCTTCCTTGTTGTTCAAATGTGGAAGCCTCAGGCACGAGCGGAACTTTTTCATAAGTTTTAGGAATCCTAATATTTCCACTATTTCCATTTGCCAAAATCCGGTTTGTATTTGGGAATACAGCTCTGAAACTAACGGTTCCCGTAGATGTGTTTACCTGACCTGTGACTGTTTCTATTTCGCCTTTTTCTTTATAAATTTCTCCATTAACCAATTCCAATTCTACAGGTGGAAAATTTTTAATTTTCTCAGAAAGATTCTCTCCCTCGGTAGTCTGAATAAAATTCAAATAATCCCTTTCGTTCATTGCAAAGAATGCATATACATCGTCTATATCAGAAATTGTGGTTAGGGGCGTAGGATCGCTGGGGCTAACCAAAGACCCAATTCGATAGTTAATTGCACCTACATAGCCGTTTACAGGGCTTTTGATAGTTGCATAACCAATATTGGCAGTTATACTATTATAACTTGCCTTTGCCTGAGCAAGTCTGGCTTCGGCTGTTTCAAGCTGAACGCTGCTAATAATTCCTTTGTCTACCAAAGGCTTCAATTTATCGACTTCTACCTGGGCAGCATTTACATTTGCTTCGGCTGCTCCTGCTTCGCCAGATAATGAAGCAGTCTCAAGTCTGAAAAGAGTCTGCCCCTTCTTTACGGCCTTTCCTTCATCCACCAAAACTTCGGTTATGTAGCCCGAAGTCTTTGCTCTTACTGCAATATTTACGGTACCTTCAATACTCACCGGATAGGAAGTATACCCCGTTATTGTTCTAAGAGGGACTTCCACTACTGGATAGGGAACAGGTCCGGCAGCTTGTTGTTGCCTTGCATTTTCATCATTACAAGCGGATAAAAAGAATAGGCTTAATGCAAAGCCGAAATAACTAATTTTTTTCATTTGTTGATAGTTGATTTTCACGTATTGAATTTGTTGCCCTGGATTGTACAAAATCTTAAATTATAATTTTGATTGTTGAGTGCGTGATTTTTAAAGGTTACTTTGTTGCCTGTGCGTAATTGCCAAGAACACAAAAATAATTTTCATTGAAAAAGTATCTAGGTCTCGATAAAACGGAAGACCTTAAGTTTTATTTACTGACATTCCATCCCAAAGGATTTGAATAATATTATGAAGATCTGTAAAGTTTAAAGGGATATTTCCAAATTTATGTAATTTAGCAGAGGTGGATATGCTTCCTAAAGTAAGTACTACCAGTATCTCGGGTTTTACATCTTTTATTTCCCCTTTTTCAATTCCTTTTTTAAAGAAATCAAATAGCTCTCCCTGAAAATGGCTAGGGCATTTATTGACATTATAAGGAGAATTGATAAACTGTTCGAAAAATATTAAAACATTGGTATTGTCGATATAAAATTGGTAGAGATTGGTCCAAATGTTTTGAAATATCTTTTTGTGGCTTATATTTTCATCTATTGTATGTTTGATAATTTCAATTATTCTACTCTTATTATATGCATGGAGCTCGCTTATTAATTGATCTTTACTCTCAAAATAGTGGTATATTGTTCCAGCTGCCACGTTGGCGTTCTTTGCCACCAGGCTCATTGGTGTTCCATGAAAGCCGTTGTCGGTAATTAAATTTAACGTGCTTTCAAAAATTGCTTTCTTTTTATCTGAAATATTTTCCATTTCCTGACTTGTATTGAACGTTCATTCGGTTTGCAAAAGTACAGCACATCTATTTATCTCACAACCTTTGCAGTTTATTTTTCGAGGAATAATTCCGAAATCGATTGCAGTGAAGGGGTAGTTGAGTGCAAATTTGAAGGTTGGGAGCGAAGGCAGTCGTATATATTTACGTCAGTTTTAAAAACCGATCCGCTCACTAAGAGTTCTCTAAAAGGCTATTAAGTTAAGCTTCTAAATACCTTATCTTCGAAATGTTTAAACTTAGTAGTGGGTATAAGGAAAGATATTAAAGTGCATTTCAGTTTCTCAAAGCACTGCAAAGAAATCTATTACTTATACGATGTCTTTTATGGATCAAGCAAAATTTATGGGGAGCGAGTGCATTATGCATAGATTCTTTGGACGGGTCTAAAAAGAGTGGGTCAAGCCATCAATTTCAGAAAGCGTTTATACAAAATTTTAATTAGCTCTAAATGAATGCAAACGGTACCTAAAGACAGTTAAGAACTGTTTTAAGGATTTTTCCACTAAGGATCTAAAAAAAGATGCGACAGGGTGCTGAGCTATTACTTCCTCTGAAGCATACTGTTCGACCCTGTTTATGGATTTTCAACCTTTGATTTAATCTTTGGGTCAGCGGAGCCAGTGTGGATGAAATCGGATTGTAGATCCATAAACGAGGCCACCCGGCCAGAGGGTCACGAAAACTGCATTGCAGCAGGGCTCTAGGTCGTCTGGCAGATAATTTGTAGCATAAGGTTGGAGATTAAGATTTTTTGGCTATACTCCCCAACTTTTCCGCTTGATCCCCCTTTATGCGAGAATCCGGACCTTAATTTAAAAGCGATTTTGCGATCAAGGCCCCTTATTATTTTGTATTTGTCATTAAGAAGTTTATATTAGGGTTGTAATCAGCTACTGGCCTTGTAAAATTTATCAATACTTAAATTACAAATTCAGTACAATGAAAAATTCTCTTGAGGACCTGAAAAAAGAAAAAAATAACCTGCTTCGTCAGCTCCAGCAAATTAACAGTAAAATCAAACAACTTGATCCTAACCAGATAAAATCAGGTACCCGTATTTCCGATATCAAAGTTTTGGAAACCATCAAGGAAAGCAAAAGCGTGCGAGACGTAATAGATAAACTTAATATGAACAAGGGCGGGTCTACTTACCGTAGGATTAAACGAATAGCAGATGAAAATGGCCTCAACCTTTCTAAGAGATAGACAAGAACTGATTTTGCAGGAAATATGAATAATATTCCCTACAAAACTCAGTTGGTTTTGATCTTTTTAGATTAAAATTCTATTTTAATCAGGTAATAGTTCGTTTTCCCTTTTTGCACCAGTAGATATTTGTTTTGAAGAAATTTTTCTTCAAGTTTTATATCAGCAGATTCGATTCGTTGTTTATTTATACTTAAACCTCCGCCCTTTATCATTCGTTTCACTTCACCTTTTGAAGTAAAAATAATGCGCTGTGTAATGTCGGATAATAATTCAGCTATATCAGCTGCATTATTAAAATCGGTATGAGTGATAGTAACCTGGGGAACACCGTCAAAAACACTTAACAATGTTTTTTCATCTAGTGTCTCGAGCTCTTCTGTTGTAGATTTTCCAAACAAGATATTGGACGCTGTTACAGCCATTTCAAAGTCTGCATAGGAGTGGACCCTTATAGTGACATCTTTAGCAATGGCCTTTTGCAACGCTCTTTCGTGTGGTTTTTCCGCATGGGCAACCTCAAGTGCTTCTATTTCTTCTTTGGAGTATAAAGTAAATACTCTTATAAGTTTATGGGCGTCTTCATCGCTGCATTTAAGCCAAAATTGATAAAATTGGTATGGTGAGGTCAAATCAGCATCGAGCCACACGTTTCCAGCTTCCGATTTTCCAAATTTGGAACCATCGGCTTTGGTAACTAATGGAGTGGTAAGGGCATAGGCCTCGCCACTTGCTTTTCTTCTGATAAATTCCGTACCGGTTGTGATATTTCCCCATTGGTCGGAACCCCCCATTTGAAGTTTTACATTCTTATTTGCATACAGCCAGTAGTAATCATAGCCTTGTAACAGTTGGTAAGAAAATTCGGTAAAAGAAAGCCCGGTTTCCAGCCTTTTCTTGACTGAATCTTTAGCCATCATATAGTTCACGGTTATATGCTTGCCCGCATCTCTCAAAAACCCTAAAAAGCTAAAGGATTTGAACCAGTCATAGTTATTTACTACTTCAGCGGCATTTGGGATATCACTGAAATCCAAAAACTTTTCGAGTTGTTTTTTTATACCTTCCTGGTTTTTTAAAAGAACCTCCTCATCCAAAAGATTTCTTTCGTTTGATTTGCCTGAAGGGTCTCCGATCATTCCCGTTGCACCACCAACTAATGCTATTGGCTTATGTCCGCACAACTGAAAATGCTTTAATAACATGATAGTTGCTAAATTTCCTATATGAAGAGAGGAAGCGCTTGGATCAAAACCAATATATCCAGTGGTCATTTCTTTTTTTAATTGGTCTTCTGTCCCTGGGGTAACATCGTTTACCATTCCACGCCATTTCAATTCTTCTATGAAGTCTTTCATCTAAAATAAAGGATATTGATATAAAAGGAATTTAACAAATTTCAATAATAAAGTCTGTTAAATTATAAATAGCGGCAAATATACAAAAAACTGCTTCTCATAACCATAAATGGTGTGGCTTATAAGATTAAATTTCGTGGAATATTCGACAAAGCTGGGGACGTCTATTTATGAGGGGTATGAATAATACTTAAACTTAACTATTAAATTTTAATTTCCGGCAGGTGTATTTCAACGGTTGTTCCTTTATCTAACGTACTATTTAAAGATACTTTTCCGCCCAGTTTATAAGCTGCTGTTTTTACCATATACAAACCGAGCCCCGAGCCCGTAGATAAATTATTGCCTTTAAAAAACATGTTAAATACTTTATCCTGAATTTGAATAGGCATGCCCAGACCGTTATCCTTTACAGATATCTTAATACCATGTTCCTTTAGTATTTCTATATCTAACTCGATAATGGATTTTATAGGAAGACGGGAATATCTAATAGCATTCTCCAAAAGGTTTTTAATGATGACAATGAGCAGCCCTGCGTCCGTGTTGATATTTATATCAGGAATATTAATCTTAAATTCTATATCCTGCAAAGTGTTTTTTCTTTCCAGGATAGCCATGACGTCATTTGCTATTTCTTTGAGATTTGTGAATTCTAGATTTAATGTGCGATCTTTTATTTCAGATAGATTGATTAAAGCTTTTAGCACCTGATCCATTCGTTGAGCTGTCTTATTAATATACTCCAGGTATTCCAAAGATTTTGGATCTTTAATTTCAATGGTGGCAGCATTGTAAAGACCCATCAAGGAGGCTATCGGCCCTCTTAAATCATGTGAAGCTTTATAAATAAAGGTGTCCAGCTCGTTATTCTTAAATTTTAAATCTTCTTCTATTTTCTTACGAATATCTATTTCCTGCCGATAAGAATTATTTATCTGTTCTAGTTCTGTTTCTCTGAATTTTCTGTCTGCTATGTCCATTGACAAAACACTTGCACCAATTATTTCCCCCTCGGAAATGATTGGGTTAATGATAATTTCCGCAACAAATTTTCCCGTTGGCAACTGTATTTCATAATCCTCACGAACAGAAGCCCCGTTAAAAACCTTGTCGAATTGGGTTTTAAAATACTTAATAGTCTTCTTGTCCAGACACTCCAGTACCCTCATGCCCGGCGAAAGCGACAATTGAAAAGTTTTATCAAAAAACTGTTTAAAATGGCTGTTCAGTAAAATAAGTCTATAATTCCTGTCTACCGCCCAAATCAGCGTGTTATTGTTCTCTATTAATGAACTTATATTGGCTTCATTCTCCCTTAACCGCGCTTCTACAGATTTTCTTTCGGTGATATCAAGCGTGCTGAACGATACGCCAAAAATTTCTCCATCCATGTTGTAAACAGGGACGAAGGTGATTTCAGACCAGATTTTTAAGCCGTTCGGATAATCGATTTTTTGCTCTATTACCGATTTTTTTCCTGCTAAGGCAGACTTAAAGCCAATTGTAAACTGGTCATGAATAGCGTCAAAAAAGTATTCACCTATATTGTCTCCTATGGCAAGATTCCTGTTCCAGATTTTGCTTATGCTATCAGAGGCCCGTTTATTAAATTCCAAAACCTCAAGATTTTTGCCAATAAGAAATATACATTGAATCGAACTGTCGAATAAAGCCTTAAGTTTATTCCTGGAAAGATGCATTTCTTTTTCTGCAATCTTTTCGGCGGTGATATCATTTGCAATAATAATTGTACCTACTACTTTTCCCGATAACTCTTGTATAGGCCTGAAGGTAAATTCATAATACTTATTAATAGTGGAGTAATATTTTTGTTTTTTGATTACCTTAATTTTATCCCTTACCTCATTTACAATTTCTTGCAATAAAGCATAGATTTTTTGAGGGATAAAGGTTGAAACGTGGTCGCCCGGATTGAAAAGATTATTTGAATTTCTCTTAGCAAAGACCAATGCCTGGTTATTCGTGTCGAAAACATGCATTGAAGTATCTAAAAAAAACACGCAATCGGTATCACTTTGTATCAATGATTTCAATTCCATATCCTTTTCGAGCATGTTATGTTTCAAATTCTGAACCTCTGTCAGGTCCGTGGCTATTGCCAGAATATAAGATTTAAATCCGTTATCTGTTGGGAACTGGTGAAATGTCCATTTGAAAAATAATCTTCTTTTTTGATACTCACTCCATTTTGAGATGGTAGCCTTCCTGCCTTTTTCGACACAAGCTTCTAATGTGGGCTTAAATATTCTTTTATAGGATTCACTTCCTATCAAGTATGAAAAGGGGGTTTCTAAAGCTTTTGAGGAATCAGCAGCAGGAAAAATTTGGTTAAAGGCGGCATTAGTTTTTTTTATTTTATGGTTTTCATCAAGAAGAATTATGACATCATTTGATGCCTCAAACAATGCGTCTACATAATCAAGTGAACCTAAAGCCAAGTCATTAACCATAATACCCTAAACCTAAAAATATTCTAACACCCAAAGATTTCTCAAATTATAATTTTTATTTGCCCGAATACGGGCATTGTTGGCGTATTTATTACAATGTTTTAAAATCCGGCGAATTAAATATTATATTTCTCAATTACCGTTCGAAATAGGTAGGAATTAAAACAAATTCCTTTGTAATAATATATACCAAAAACAATAAAAAGGTAACATGGCATATGTTTGACACATTAAGGTTCTATTATTGTGAACCATTTCTTATCTATAGGGTTCATTAAAATATTTAAGCAACAAAATGAAATTAGCTCCTTCAATGCACAAAACTGTTAAATGGGTTATTGGTCTTTTAGTATTTTTCCTCTTCCTGTTTATTTTATTGTATTTCCTTTTGGGACCCATCGTTAAAAGCCGTTTAATTGAGCAAGTTTCCATTCAAACGGCAGGAGCTTATTCGCTCAGCATTAAAAATCTTGAGTTTAATATTTTATTTGGCAACATAACTGCACAATCCATAAGTTTTAAACCAGATACTGCCAGGATTTTACAAGATAAACTCCATGAGGATCTATATGAAATCACTGCTCCTGAGATAAGCCTAAGCGGTTTGAATCTTTGGGCTTTGCTTTTAGATAATCGATTGTCTGTTTATAAACTCGATATCATTCGACCGAAAGTAAGATGGGTGAGAAATTTCGATGAAAATGACGAAGTTCCTGCAACGAGTGAAGATATTACTATGGACGCAGAGATACCACCGGTGAAGATAGATAATATCAACTTAAATGAACTGAGCCTACTAATTGCAAGCAAGGAAAAAAATTCTGCTATGTTATCCTTCGAAAAAGCCTCTTTGCGTGTGGAGAATTTTTTATTGAAAGCTGATTCCACTATTAGTATGGAGCAAAAAATAAATTTTGATGACATTACTTTTTTTGTTGAGGACTATACTATGAAGCTGCCAGATAGCCTTAATACGCTTCACTTCGATTCTTTAAAGGCCTCAATAAAGCATTCCACTCTCATTATAAATGGAGCTTCTATGCAACCTCGTTTTGGTTCTCGGGAATATAGCCAGAAGAAAGGTGAAGAAACCGACAGGATAGAACTTTACAACAAAGAAATTTATGTAAAAGGCTTAGATTTTAGAGCTTTAAAAGAAAACAGCCAGTTTATAGCAAACCTTATTGTTATTGACAGCATAAATATGATGGTTTACAGAGACAAAACTTACCCTATAAAATCCACGGAAAAGGTAAAACTAATACAGGAGCAAATAAGGGAGACATCGTTTTACCTTCGTATTGATAGCCTCCAACTTAACGATGCACAGATAACCTACCGGGAAAAGGTGGAGGAAGGTGTAGATCCCGGTCACCTAAATTTTGTGAATTTAAACGCCTCTATTAGTAACATTACCAATGATATTGTGCTTCTGAACAATGGTGCTACCATGAAAGCGCAGGCTGCTACGCATCTAATGGGCGTAGGCAAAATAACTGGCTACTTTAATTTTCCCCTCGCTAATAAAAGCAATGCCCATACTTTTTATGGAACAGTGTCTGCGATGCCGCTCGAAATCATCAACCCCATGTTGCGATATGTAGCTTTTGTAGAAGTTAAAAGCGGGAAATTGAACAGCCTGAGCTTTGAAGCACAATTAAACGAAAATACATCCACAGGGTCGATGATATTTAAATACGAAGATTTCAAAGTTGAAGTGTTAGATAAAAATAAGGAGAAGGGAGTAAAAGGCCTGGTTTCTTTTCTGGCAAATGCTTTTGTAATAAAATCAAATAACCCGGCAAATGGTGAACTAAGAGAAGGTGCAATGGCTTTCAGTAGAGACAAAAATAAGTCTATAATTAACTATTGGTGGAAGACTTTATTGTCCGGATTGAAAGACACAATAGGGATACCAGCAAAGACAGAAAATGAAAAGTGAGAATTTTGGTGGATTTTCCCGTTTCTTCTTACAGGTATAGAAAATATTGGTAAGTGTATATTTAGCTCTATCTATAATTTGTTATCTTACCTCCTGATTATTACATAGATGGAGGAAAAAAACACTAAAAAACGAAAGTTAAGAAAAGCCCTTATTATCATACTAGCCGTATTAGGCTTAGGTATAGCCACCATTCAGCTTGTACTCATGTTTTATATTGATCCCAAATTAGAGGATTATATCAAAAGGAAAGTAACTCAAAGAACCCAAGGACAATACTCGCTGAGGTTTGAAAATATAAGTATTAACCTTTTTACGCAAAAAATAAAAGCTAATAGCGTATACCTTACACCTATATTTAAAAAAGGCGATAAAAAAAGAATTAGGGAAGACGAAGTTGATCTTTTTGTTCCTGAAATTTCTGCACAGGGATTGGATTTATGGGCCGCTTTATGGAACCAGAAAATTGTAGTTTCTTCGATCCATGTTGAGAAACCTATATTAAAAGTAGAACGTAATTCTCAAACCGATTCCAATCCATTTCAGTATAGAAAATTCCCTAATTATTATCGATTACTAAAGGGGATATTTCATTCGGTGCTCATCAAAGATATTACCGTTCGTGATGGGAATCTTGAGTTATTCAGGCTTTTAGATTTATATGAAAATGTTGCTACGGTCGAAAATTTCAATTTGCACGTTAAAAACCTGGTATTAGATTCGATGGCAATAAAAAAAGACCGTGGATATCTTGATATTGGTGAAATCGAGGCCAGCCTTTCTGCTTTTTCTCAAAGATCTCCTGATAGTGTTTATTTGTTGTCAGTAGGATCGATCGAAATTTCTTCGGAAAGATCCACAATAATTGCAAAGGACGTTAACCTAATGCCGCAGGTTCAAAGAGGGAAGGAGGATTTGGTAAACAGTATAATTTATGAAGTTTACGTGCCGGAATTTAGGCTCACCAATCTGGACGTTAAAGAATTGTACCACGCCAGGCAGCTAAACCTCTCCGAAGTAAAGGTAAAATCACCTTCCATAAAAGTAATGGGCAATAACATAAAGGAAAAACGGGAAGCGACCATAAAGGAGGTGAATTTTTACCCGATGATCTCGGAATACCTTTCAAGTGTGAAAATAGAAAAAATTATGCTGGACGATGCCCATTTGGATATAGTTAATGTAAAAGAAGATATAAGACTAAATTTACCAAAAGCGGATTTGTTCCTGTATGACTTCAAGATGGACCCCTTTCAGTCAGAAAACCTGAATAGGCTCTTCTATTCGGAAAAAGTTTATATTAAGACCGAGAATAATGTCGCCGTACAACTGGACAGTATAGATCAAAATTTGACGCAAAAATTTATTAAACCTGTTGATTTATAAAACAAGAGCAAGCGGCGATAGAAAAAAATAAACTGCTCAAGCTTCGATTTGTCATGCTGACGATAGGAAGCATCTTGGAATGCCTCATAATTCCGTTGTCGTTCCCAATTGATACGGCGCTTTCGAGCAGCAGCATTTTTGGAAAGCTTTGATGAAGCTCTGACTTCAATTTATATCGAAACGAACCAAGATGCTTCGTTCCTCAGCATGACAAAAAGCAGACTGATCCTCAGCATGGTAAATCAGCATAATATAAAATATAACCACTATCCTTCGATTTGTCATGACGACAGGAAGCATCCTGGGATATTCGATCATACTGTTGTCGTCCTCAATAAAGACGACGCTTGCGAGCATCAGCATTTTTGGGAAGCTTTGATGAAGTTCTGGCTTTAATATAAATTGAAACAAACCAAGATGCTTCCCCGTATCCCAAGCACGGGGCAAGCTGTCCCTCAGTATGACAAAAATAAACTGCTCAAGCTTCGATTTGTCATGCTAAAGGACGATAAGGCTTGCCCCGCACTTGTTGCGGGGAAGCATCTTGGAATATATGATTATACTTTTGTCATTCCCAATAAATGCGCCTTTTTTTTATCCGAATGGGGCAAAAGGAGGTTTATATTTTCTGTAAGGTGTATGTGTTGACATGGTTCCGTTTTTAGAAAAAGATGTGCTATTTATAAATTTATTTAGCCCTTTTTTTAAATAGATTTCGCACTTTTTCAAGACTAAACGCGTGTTGTTCAGTTCCTTCCGTTCCTAAAAGAAAAGAGTAAGGCTTTAACCTATTAACATGCTCACAGACAATTTTAAACATTCCTAAAAACGGAACCGCTATAAACATACCAGGTATGCCCCAGATCATACCGCCAATGATGATCGACAGAATTGTTATAAAAGGGTTCAGCTTTACATTTCCACCAGTAATACTGGGAGTGAGGATATTGTTTTCGAGGAACTGTATTATCAGAAAAAGGATAATTACACCCACGGCATCGGCTGGGTTTTTGCCCATGATTAAAACAAATAAGAGCGGCACCGCACCTCCAATAAGCGTACCAAAATAAGGGATAAAGTTAAGTATGGCACTGATAACGCCCAGTAATATGGCATACTCCACACCAATTATGAGCAAACCAAAGGAATTAAGAAAACAAAGGATAAGGACGACAATAAAAATACCGCCCATGTATCTTTTAGTGACCAGAGAAACATCATAAATAATTTTTAAAGTTTTCTTATGTTTTTCATTTGAGATCAATTTTAAAACAAAGGCGAGAAATTTATTTCTGTAGTAAAGCAGAAAAAAAACATAAACAGGCAATAGTGCAAATTTTGCTATAGTGCCAGCGGTTGCAGAAAAAATTGTTTTTAAAAAGGTATTACTAGTCTCAAATAATTCGGATAAACGTTCTTTCAAGAAGGCTTTGTTTAAATTAGGGTTAAAGCCTGTTTTTTCCTTAATTCCTTCATTTACTGTTTCTATATTAGAAAACGCCTGCTCTTTTAAGGTTGGGAGATCGTCGATAAAAACACCAAATTGTTTGGAAAGGAAATAGAAACCAGCCCAAAGCACTATAATACTGGATATTATACAGATGAGATTAGCAAAGATTCTTGGAATGCCACTTTTTTCCAGAAATTTGGCGATGGGATATAATAAATACGCTATTAGGATAGCAAGAGATATTGGATATAATAGATCCCTTGTTTGTATGAGAGAATAAATTAATAAAATAAAAAACAGCAACAGAAATGTTAACCGGAAAAAAGGTGGTTGATTTTCACGCATGACCTAATATTTTAACTTTTAAAGAGGTAACAGCCATAATATAACAGTTAAAAGTTTGTTTTTTATTAGAAATTCAGCTTATTAATATTTTAGTTTGTAAGGAGGTAAAAATCGCTTTTCAAAAATGCATTTAAAGATAGAATATCTTGATAATTTTTACAAAGGAGGGGACATAGGAGGGTATTGAATTATTTAAAATTTTAAATGCTGTTTCCAGTCATAAAAAATCATTCTAAATAAGAAGGGACGCTGTTCTTTCGTTAATCAAAGCACATGGACAATTCAGACAAAACATCAGACAAAACAATAGAAAGCACTCCTCCGGCCATTTTTGGCTCATGGAAAAATCTGTACCTTTTAGTGATTGGTAATCTATTGATCATGATCCTTGTGTTTTACATCATTACCATCACTATTTCATGAGTACATTAGATTGGATTGTATTATTCGGTACCTTGGGTTTCATAGTTATTTATGGTGTCTATAAGACCCGTGGAGAAAAAAACATTGAAGGGTATTTTTTGGGCGACAAATCAATGAAATGGTGGACCATTGGTTTATCAGTAATGGCCACACAGGCAAGTGCGATCACTTTTTTATCTACGCCTGGCCAAGCCTATGAATCCGGTATGGGCTTTATCCAATTTTATTTTGGGCTTCCCATAGCCATGGTAATTCTATGCATAACGGTAATCCCAATTTATTATAGACTTAAAGTTTATACCGCATATGAGTATCTCGAGGGAAGATTTGATTTAAAAACAAGAACGTTGGCGGCCTTCTTATTCCTGGTTCAGCGTGGGCTTGCGGCTGGGATTACCATATATGCGCCTGCTATAATACTATCTTCTATTATGGGTTGGGACCTCACCTATACCAATATTCTCATAGGCGTCCTGGTAATCATTTATACTGTTTCAGGCGGAACTAAAGCTGTAAGCCAAACACAGCAGCAGCAGATGGCTGTAATGATGACTGGAATGGTTGTTACTTTTTTCATCCTTATTTATTTGCTCCCTGACGATATTTCTTTTGGAGAAGCTATAAGTGTTGCCGGGAAAATGGGAAAAATGGAAATAGTCGATTTTAGCTTTGATCCTTCCGACAGATATAATTTTTGGGCGGGAATAACCGGAGGGCTTTTTCTGGCTTTATCATACTTTGGTACAGATCAATCGCAGGTAGCCCGTTATCTGACAGGAAGATCTATTACCGAAAGCCGCCTTGGCTTACTTTTTAATGGCCTGTTAAAAATACCGATGCAGTTTCTAATACTTTTTATCGGGGTAATGGTGTTTGTTTTTTATCAATTTAATCTTCCTCCGGTATTTTTTAATGGGGTTGAGAAAGAAAAGCTATATCAAAGTGAATATAAGGATGAATTTATTGCATTAGAGGAAAGCCATTCAGAGATTTTCGAAGAGAAAAAAACAGCAATCCATGGCCTGGTTGAGGCAATGAATGCAGAAGATGAAGTAAAGATTGCAGTTCAGCAAAATAAAATTGACAACGCAGAAAAAGCAGCAAACGAAGTAAGGGAAGATGTAGTTTCGCTTATTGAAAAAAATGATCCTTTAGCCGAGGCAAAAGATACAGATTATGTATTCATTACGTTCGTGACCACCTATTTGCCCAAAGGTGTAGTGGGATTATTGTTAGCAGTGATCTTTTCTGCTGCAATGTCTTCCACTTCTTCGGAATTAAATGCCCTTGCGTCTACCACTACAATAGATCTATACAAGCGGTCCATAAAAAAGGATGGCGGCGAAAAGCATTATTTGATCGCTTCAAAATTGTTTACCGTAGGATGGGGTCTATTGGCTATTTTATTTGCTACTCTCGCTTCTTTGGTAGATAATTTGATAGAAGCTGTAAACATACTTGGTTCTGTATTTTACGGCACTATATTGGGCATATTTCTGGCAGCATTCTATTTCAAGTATATTCAATCCAGAGCAGTTTTTATTGCTGCTGTTATAGCCGAATTAATTGTGATCTTTTGCTACTTCTATACCGATATAGGGTATTTATGGTTCAATGTTATTGGCTGCTTTCTTGTAATCGGATTAGGTTTTATTCTACAAAAAATCACTGGAAATAAAGCCGGGAGATAAAGGAATGTTAGCATTTTTAGAACAGTGAAATCCCAATACACAAAAAAAGTGTGGCAATCCATTGAAGGGATTGCCACAACAATTTTTTCAAAAAAACAAAATGGAAGGGACGGGAAATAGCAACGCCATTGCGAACGGTGCTTCGGTTAAAATACCGACTAAAAAAGCCACACTTCATAAACACCTGAGGAAGCCAAAAGGAATCTACAAGTGCGGCAATCCTCTTCGGTAACAGCCGAGGCTGACGCTATTTTTGATCCTTATTTTAAACTATTTTTTCTTAACCTCTTCTATAAGTTTTTCATTCAGACGAACGTAATCCGAATTGTTGGCGGCTTGTGCCACTTTTTTTGCTTCTTCTGCTGCTTTGATCGCTTCTTTCTTATTGCCTTGCTTGGCTAAGATCTTCGCTTTTAAATGAGCCATCCAAAAAGCTTCCGGATTAGCACTAACGGCTTTATTAACCCACTCCAGTGCTTTATCTAAATCTTTCCCGGTTTCATAGTAATAGCTGGCAGCCTGGTTATACAAATTGGCATTGTTTTTCTCAATATTATTAAGCGCCTGGTCTATATTGGCCATTATTTCTTTGTCAACCTCTGATTCCACTAAAAACTCCACGGCTGTGTTTTCCCACAAAATAGAGACCGTTGCTGAATTCATAGTGATATCGCCAATGCTGATGGTAAAGGTTTCGACAGTTTCTGCCAGTTTTGAGGGCTTTACAGTAAACCTGGCTGCTTCTTCTGATTTATTATAATTTTCACCGCCCGTGCCCATTAGGTTCGCATTTTTGTGCAAAATAATAGTCCACTCACTTTCACCGGGAATGGTAAATAAGGCATACTCGCCAGCCGGTACTTCATTACCTTCTATAGTTACATCTTCAGTAAAAGAAATTTTAGTAGATGCATTAGCACCTGTTCTCCATGATTTGCCAAAAGGAACGAGATCTCCGTAAATTTTTCTACCTTTTGCGCCCGGTCTTGAATAAACAACTTTAATTTCCATCAATCCCACCTCTTGTGTAAGCGTAGACAAAGGACTTGGAGCTGGCATTTCAATTTGTGCGGAACCTGCGAAGGGTAAGCAACAAGCAAATGCAAAGATCATACAAAACGCAACTTGATATTTTTTCATAAAATGTAATGGTGTTAAATGGTTACAAATAAAATAATTGAGACTTCACTTTTACAAGCAGAACGCTATATTAAGATAATATCCTGGGAACGAACTTAACCAAGAAACAAACGTAATTTTTTAGTTTTTTAGCTTGCTTCGTTGGTAAAATGAGTTTTTGCCGGAATAAATAATATAGCACAATGCAATAATGTATTTTTGCGCTTAAACAAACAAGCAATTGTATCGGTTTTTTGAACTTTGATCAATCTTAATAGTTAAAATTGAAAATGGAATTTCCAAAACTTAAGCAATCCTTTTTTGAAAGGGAAGATGTTGTAAAAATAAGCAGGGAGTTATTAGGTAAGTATTTATTTACAGAAATCAATGGATGTATTTCCGGGGGAATGATAGTGGAAACCGAAGCATACAACGGAAGGTGTGACAAGGCTTGCCATGCTTTCAATAGAAGAACCAAACGGACAGAAATAATATATGATGAAGGGGGAAAAGCGTATGTTTACCTTTGCTATGGAATCCATTATCTGTTCAATATCACCACAAACAAAAAAGGCTTGGCAGATGCCATATTGGTAAGAGCAATAGAACCAATAGAAGGAATAGATTTGATGCTTAAAAGGAGAAATAAGACGAAAGTAACTCCGCAGTTAACCGCCGGACCCGGCGTTCTAAGTCAAGCGTTGGGGATTAATAAAAGTCATTACGGATTGCCCTTAAATGGATCAGGCGTATGGTTGGAGGACAGAGGAGTGGAGATAAAGGATGAAGATATAATTGCAGGACCAAGAATAGGCGTAGATTATGCGGGAGAAGATGCATTATTGCCCTGGAGGTTCTTTATAAAAGGAAATAAATTTGTAAGTAGAATTAAAAAACAAAAGTAAATGTCTTTGGTAATCGTTGCACCTAACCGCAATATTGATGAATGGTTGAAAGAGTTTTATGAGGAGGATAAAAGTGTTTCTATACAGGTATGGCCTGAAATTAGCGATCCGCTTTCTGTAGTAGGGGCAGTAGTATGGAACCCTCCAAGGGGCTGTCTAAAAAGTTTTCCTAATTTGAAATTTATAAGTTCAATGGGGGCAGGGGTTGACCATATTATGAGAGATCCTGATCTTCCTGATCATGTTGCTGTCACCAGAATTGTGGATGATGCTTTGACGAGGTCAATGAGCAATTACGTTATTGCCGCCACTTTATTCCATCAAAGGAACCTCCAAAAATATATTTCCGACAAAGCAAATAAGATTTGGGATCAGGAGTCCACTCCTCAGCAGAACATCTCGATTGGTATAATGGGGATGGGCGTATTGGGGACAGATGTCTCCTTGAAGCTATCTGCACTTGAATTTGAAGTCTTTGGATACAGCAATTCCCGGAAATTTATAAAAAATATCAAGAGTTACGCAGGAGAAGAAGAACTACCGGCATTTTTAAAGCAAATTAACGTGTTGGTTTGTTTACTGCCTTTAACAAATAACACAAAAAACATTCTAAACCGTACACTTTTTGATCAGGTAAATAAAGGTACATTTTTAATAAATGCTGCCAGGGGACACCATTTGGTTGAAGGGGATTTACTAGAAGCAATTGAGCGAGGTTCTATTTCAGGTGCATTTTTAGATGTGTTCAAGAAAGAGCCACTACTCGAAGATCACCCTTTTTGGAACCATCCGAAGATAATGTTAACACCGCATATAGCCAGTATAACTAATCCTCAAGCGGCTGTTCCGCAGATTCTTAAAAACATGAAGGCAATATTAAGCAACCAGCCTCTGGAAAATAAAGTAAGTCGTGATCAGGAATATTAATTATTTTAGTTAAATTAATAGAAAATAAGGCATTTTAAATTCAAAATTTTCTTAATGAACAGAATATTGTGTCCGATAGATTTTTCCAATGCATCTCTGAACGCATTAGAATATGCTGCAAGAGTAGGGGAGAAACACCGTTCCGATTTGACATTACTTTACGTGTTTACCGAAGAAGAGCTCAATATCCAGCTGGAAAAAGGTGGAGAAAAAATTTCTTACGATCATTGGAAAGCACAAGTGGATGACAATTTCCAACGAATAATTTCGGAAGTAAAAGCTACCAGTGTAAAAAAGGGATTAGTTGGTTGTAAATATGTGTTGAAACAAGGGGATTTAATAAAGTCCATCAAGGAAACTGTCATTGAAGGTGGTTTTAACCTTATTGTTATGGGCACAAAAGGTGTTAGCGATATTACTGAAACCTATGTAGGAAGCAATACGGTTAAGGTAATAGAGCAAACCAATTGTCCTGTATTGTGTGTTCCTGAAAAAGCCAATTATAAAAAGTTCAAAAAAATAGTTTACGCAACAGACTATCAGGAAGAAGACAAGAAAGCTATTTCTCAACTATTGGTTTTTGCAACTCCTTTTGATGCGCAAATAAATATCTTACATGTCAGCCATAACAATAAACTGTTCGAAAAAGCTGTATATGAAGACTATAAAAATGAAATTAGTACTTATATAAATTACGAAAAATTATCCTTTTCCATCCAGGTTTATGAAGATAAGATTGATAGAGGTATAGACCAGTATATGATAACGGAAGAAGCTGAATTGCTTGTGCTGCTTACAAAAGAGAAGAATTTTTTCGAGAAGCTATTTACAAGGAGCCTTAGCGAGAGCATGTCTTATTTTGTAGATTATCCTTTATTAATTTTCAAAGTAAGTGATTGAGTTTCACGCAAAGGGCGCAATGATTATTCACAAAGCAGGGAAGCATACAAAAGAAGAATATTTTGTGCTGTTGACAAGTCTGTTTAAATTATTCCTTATTTCACCTTAATTAACATTTCTTTGTGGTCTTTGCGTTTTTCTTTCTTATTTGCTTTGCGTG
>CAMPJM010000008.1 GCA_946886805.1 uncultured Flammeovirgaceae bacterium
GAATATTAAATTATATAAAAATGCAAAATAAAGGATTTATTATATTCCTTACCGTCATAGTCACTCTATTGTGTGTCTATTATTTATCGTTCACCTTTGTTTCCAGAGGGATCCAGAAAGATGCTACTGAATATGCAACTGACGAAAATGGAAATGTTGATTTTTCGGAAAAACAAGAATACCTGGACTCTATCTATCATGAGCCAGTATATAATCTCGTGGGGATAGAATATACCTACGAAGAAGTAAAAGACAATGAGCTTAATTTAGGCCTTGACCTTCAAGGGGGTATGCATGTTACTTTGGAAGTTTCTCCTGTGGAAATTGTAAAAGGTTTGGCAGGCAATCCCGCAGACCCGGCTTTTCAGGCAGCGATCCAAGAGGCTGTGCAACGTCAAAAAGGCAGTCAGGAGAAATTTACCTCACTGTTTTACGAGGCTTTTCAAGAAAAGAAACCAGATACTAAGTTAAGTAATTTATTTGCCAACGCAGCAAACAGAGGAAGGATCAGTTACGAGACTTCCGATCAGGAAATATTAAATATTCTTGATCAAGAAATCGAAGATGCGGTCGACAGATCTTTCAATATTCTAAGAACAAGAATTGACCGTTTTGGAACCACGCAGCCCAATATTCAGAAGTTGGAAGGAACGGGAAGGATCCAAATTGAACTTCCAGGAGTTGATAACCCCGAAAGAGTTCGAAACCTTTTACAAGGTGTGGCCAAACTGGAATTTCTGGAAGTATGGAATATTCAGGAAATCAATAGTTCTTTAGAGGCTATTAATACCTTATTGGTAGCTGAGCAAAAAGCCAATTCGTCCGGTACTGCTGCAAACACTTCTGCAGAAAATAATGAAAAGGCGGCTTCTGAGGAAGACATTGCTGCTTTGTTGACCGAAGACCAACCTACTTTAAGCGATGCGAATGATACTACTGCTGCATCTACTGATTCTGTTGAGAATGATTTGGAATCGCAATTAGCAGGTTCCGCAACCGACACTTCGGCCTTAGATTCACTTCAAAACATGGAAGTTTCGCCTCTATTTAGCCTTCTTCAATCACAATACGGATTGGTTTACGATGTGCAGGATACGGCCAAAATAAATGACATAATTCAAAGAGAGGATGTACAACAGTTACTACCTCAGAATCTAAAGTTCTTGTGGGCCGTGAAGCCTTTGGATCTCGAAAACGAAAGCGAATTAGAATTATTGACCTTATATCCTGTGAGGCAGGGAAGAGGCGGTAAGGCACCATTGACAGGCGAGGTAATCACTGATGCTCGTCAGGATTTGGATCAATTATCGAGACCTGCTGTATTTATGAATATGAATACAACAGGAGCCAAAATCTGGAAGCGAATGACTGCTGATGCCGCAAGGGACCAACGCCAGATTGCTATTGTTCTGGATGATTACGTATTGTCCGCTCCTTCTGTTGATGAAGAAATTGGCGGTGGAAGCTCAGTTATTTCCGGTAACTTCTCTATTGAAGAAGCAAAAGACTTAGCGAACTTATTAAAAGCCGGTGCTTTGCCTGCTCCAACCAATATTGTAGAAGACACGGTGATAGGCCCATCTTTAGGAAAAGAGGCGCAATCTCAAGGGATTATATCAATCGTTGCTGGCTTGTCAATGGTGGTTCTCTTTATGCTGGTTTATTATGCAAAGGGGGGAATTGTAGCTAATATCGCTCTTATTTTCAACATATTCTTCATTCTTGGAATTCTGGCGCAGCTAAATGCAGCCCTTACATTACCAGGTATTGCGGGTATAGTGTTAACCATGGGTATGGCGGTAGATGCTAACGTGCTGATTTTTGAAAGGATAAGGGAAGAAATCAAAGCAGGTGCAGGAATAAGACAAGCCATCGAAGTTGGGTATTCTAAAGCCTACAGTTCTATAATAGACTCCAACGTTACCACATTCCTTACCGCGTTAATCCTATATTTGGTTGGCCAGGGTCCTGTTAAGGGATTTGCCGTTACCTTAATGGTGGGTATCGTTTGTTCTTTCTTTTCTGCCGTATTTATTTCCAGAGTTGTTTTGGAGTGGATGGCAAAAAAAGGCGACAAGAGCAATTTATCTTTCTCTTTCTCTTTTTCGAAAAACCTGTTTAATGATTTAAATATCGATTTTATCTCAACCAGAAAGTTTGCTTACATTTTCTCTGGTACAATTCTTACGTTGGGACTGGTATCGGTACTTATTCAACCATTAAATATGGGTGTCGATTTTACAGGAGGTAGATCATACATAGTAGCTTTTAATGACCCAGTAACTCCCTCCGACCTTAAAATATCCTTGCAAGACGATTTTGAAAATGCGGGAACAGAGGTGAAGACCTATGGTGCAAACAACGTACTTAAAGTTACTACCAGTTATTTAAGTGACAACGAAGACCCTTCTACAGACGGGACTGTAAGAGACAAGTTGGTGAGCGGGATTGAGGAGTTTACCAATTTAGAATACGTTGACAATGATTCCCAGGTGGATGCAGATCATTTCTCAATAGTAAGTTCTTCTACTGTAGGAGCAACTATAGCCAATGATGTTAAAAATTCATCTTATAAATCTATTATCTTCTCCTTGATAGTGATATTTATATACATCCTTATCAGGTTTAAAAGATGGCAATTCGGATTAGGGGCAATTGTTGCCTTGCTACATGATACCTTAATGGTACTTGCTGCATTTGCCATTGCGGGATTACTTGGCTTTAAATATGAAATTGACCAGGTTTTTATTGCCGCAATTCTGACAGTGATAGGATATTCCATAAACGACACAGTGGTTATATTTGACAGGGTAAGGGAAGAATTATGGTTAAAACCAAAAGGAGACCTCAACGGTACTATTAACCTCGCGATCAATAACACACTTAGCCGTACCTTGATTACCTCTGGAACAACTTTACTTGTGGTATTGGTATTATTTCTTTTTGGTGGTGCTGTCTTAAAAGGTTTTTCTTTTGCTTTGTTGATAGGGATAGTATTAGGTACTTATTCATCTATTTTTATTGCAACTCCGATTGTTATGGATTTAACCAAACAAAAGGAAATTAAAAGCCAAAGCGTGGCCAAGCAACCAGCATAATTAAAAATGCTATTTCAATGTCGTTTAGTTAAGCTTTTTTATACCTCATCCCTTCCCCTAAAGTGAGAAGGGACAACGGCCTTAACTAAACGACATTCGATGCTATTCAAATAAAAAAGGACTGTTCTTTATGGGCAGTCCTTTTTTATTATATTCAAAAATTATATCTTAGGGTTCGTTACGAAATAAGTTGTTCAAAATATAGGCAGTTTTTTTGTTCTTTATCAAGGCTTAAAATCTGAGAATAGCCGTAGCTATTTAAGGATTTTGTAACGATGAGAAAGAACAAAAAAGCAAGTATAAATGTACAAGTTATTTTGTTACAAGCCCTTAGAGCATAATCAATTAAACCCCTTGGAATAGATTTTTAATGCTCACTTCGGGTTGAAATTATAATTGTCTTTCCCGGTAAATATTTACCGTTTCAAAAATGACTGGCTGTGAATTAATTTTTTAAGCTGCCGAAGAAAATTTAAGCTAAGGTGGAAAAAATTCCTTTTTAAAGCCGCTGCTCAATGTGTTATGGAAGGTGGAACTTAATTCAAACTCCTTTACATACGTTTTTTGGAAGCATTGTCTCAGGCAAAATATACTTATTAAATTTTACGAAGAAGAATATTCCATTCAAGTCTATTAAAACGGATTTGAAACTTTTTTAACCGCAGAATCTTAAGATGGAATTAACCATAGAAAATATAATATTAGTAGGCTCTATTTTATTATTGATCAGCATCATTGCGGGTAAAACTTCCTATAGATTTGGTGTTCCTACCTTAATCTTGTTTTTGGCCATTGGAATGCTGGCGGGCTCTGAAGGAATAGGGAAAATTCATTTTAATGATCCTCAAATTGCCCAGTTTATCGGTATTGTGGCACTTAACTTTATATTATTCTCGGGAGGTCTGGACACGCAGTGGTCGTCCATTAAACCTATATTAAGACAGGGAATCACACTTTCAACAGTTGGCGTTTTACTTACCGCCATGATTCTCGGCCTATTTGTCTGGGCGGTAACAGACTTTACTATTTATGAAGCACTACTCTTGGGTTCTATTGTTTCCTCAACAGATGCGGCTGCAGTGTTTTCAATTTTACGCTCCAAAAGCCTCGCCCTCAAAAGTAAACTGCGCCCTACACTGGAATTAGAAAGTGGAAGTAATGATCCCATGGCTTATGTTCTCACCATTGTATTTCTAGGGTTGGTGATAAATCCGGAACAAAGTATTGTTTCCATGATTCCTGTATTCTTAATGCAAATGGTAATTGGCACCATTGGTGGGTTCGCCTTTGGAAAAATAAGTATGATTATCATCAATAAAATAGACCTTGACTTTGAAGGCCTTTATCCTGTCTTGGTCATAGCCTTAATGTACATTACTTTTTCAGCAACTACTTTTTTTGGCGGTAATGGGTTCTTAGCTGTTTATTTATGTGCTGTTTATCTTGGCAACCAGGACATCATTCACAAGAAAAGTATATTTAGAATGTTTGACGGCCTTGCCTGGTTAATGCAGATAGTGTTATTCCTTACCTTAGGTCTGTTAGTTTATCCATCTCAAATTTTAGAAGTAATTGGCATAGGAATGCTCATTTCTGCTTTTTTAATTTTAATAGCAAGGCCAGCGAGTGTTTTTATAAGTTTACTAGCTTTCAAAATGAAGCTCAGAAGGAGGTTATATATTTCTTGGGTGGGACTGAGAGGGGCTGTTCCTATAGTATTTGCCACTTATCCGCTGTTGGCAGGAATTGAAAAGGCAAATATGATCTTCAATATCGTATTTTTTATATCCTTAACCTCCGTATTGATCCAGGGGACTACTCTTTCTATTATTGCCAAGTGGCTTCATGTGGCGCTGCCAATGAAAGTAAAGCCACGGGCGCCTATTGATGCACTATTATCTGATTCTACTAAAACTGCAATGGCCGAGATATCCGTTCCCGACGACAGTGCTGCTGTTGGGGAAAAAATCGTTTCACTTGAATTTCCCCGATCGGCCATTATTGCTATGATCAAGCGGGAAGAGGTTTACCTGACCCCCAATGGATCAACTGTAATTGAAGCAGGTGATATTCTTATAGTTTTATCCGATAAACAAGAAGGAATCCGGCAAGTGTACGAGAGCCTCAAGATTGAATATATTGAAGAGGAGTATGAATAGGGTAATTTAAGAACGATCCTTCAAATCTACTCCAAGGTCTGTGTCCTCACAGACCTTCCACCCAAAATTCACTTTACCTCGATCCCCAGCTCCTTTAGTCGCTCGGGTGCAACGGCAGAATGAGAGTCAATTACCCGCAGTGGTTTTGCCAATTCCTTGCCAGATGCTGTAGCCCATTTAGTTTGTACAAGAAAAACAAAAAGTCCAAGCGGATGCTTGAACTAGTTTTGTTTTTTTCAAAAGATGACTTTTTCTCCAAGGGCTGTGTCCTCACAGACCTTCCGTTCAAAATTTATTTTACCTCGATTCCCAGCTCCTTTAGTTGCTCTGAGGCAATGGTCGACGGAGAATCAATCATCACATCACGGCCTGAATTATTTTTGGGGAAGGCTATAAAGTCTCTAATAGAATCAACGCCTCCAAAAAGCGCACATAATCTGTCGAAGCCAAAAGCGATGCCGCCATGAGGAGGTGCTCCATATTCAAAAGCTTCCATTAGAAAGCCAAATTGCTTTTTAGCTTCTTCTTCACTAAAACCAAGATGCCTGAACATCATTTGCTGAGTAGCACGGTCATGGATCCTGATAGAGCCACCGCCAACTTCAACGCCGTTGATGGCCAAATCATAAGCATTGGCTTTTACAGCACCGGGTGCTGTATCCAAAAGCGCAATATCTTCTGTTTTAGGTGAAGTAAAAGGATGGTGCATGGCATGATAGCGCTGCGACTCCTCATCCCATTCCAATAAAGGAAAATCCAAAACCCACAATGGAGCAAATGTATTTCTACTCCTAAGACCTAAATCGCTGCCTAATTTTAATCTCAACTCCGATAAGGCTTTTCGAGTATGATCTGTCTCACCGGAAAGCACCAACATAAGATCGCCGGGCTTCGCATCCATCTTAATAGCCCAAGCCTGAAGGTCTTCCTGGTTATAAAATTTATCAACAGAAGATTTAAATGATCCATCGTCATTGCATTTGATGTTTACCAAGCCTTTGGCACCGATTTGGGGACGCTTTACGAAATCAGTAAGTGCATCTACCTGCTTCCTTGTATATTCTGCGCACCCTTTTACACAGATCCCAACAACCAGTTCCGAGCTGTCAAATACATTAAATCCCTTGCCACTTGTAAGATCAAGGGTACCTTCTTCCGGAGATTTCAGCTCATGAAACTGCATGTCAAAGCGGATGTCTGGTTTATCAGACCCATATCTTTTCATTGCCTCAGCATATTGCATCCTTGGAAAATCAGCCAACGTAATGTCTTTCACCGTTTTGAAAAGATGCTTTACCAGGCCTTCAAAAGTATTCAAAATGTCTTCCTGGGTAATAAACGACATTTCGCAATCTATTTGGGTAAATTCAGGTTGCCTGTCTGCCCTGAGATCTTCGTCCCGGAAGCATTTCACGATTTGGAAATACCTGTCAAAACCAGATACCATCAATAATTGCTTAAAGGTCTGTGGAGATTGTGGCAGTGCGTAAAATTCGCCTTTGTTCACACGGCTTGGAACAACAAAGTCCCTCGCTCCTTCAGGGGTACTTTTTATCAAAACAGGCGTTTCTACTTCTATAAATTCCTGGTTATCAAGAAACTTCCTCGTCTCCTGCATCATTTTATGGCGAAGTTCCAGGTTCTTCCTAACAGGATTTCTCCGTAAATCCAGATACCTATATTTCATCCTAAGGTCTTCCCCACCATCTGTTTCATCTTCAATGATAAATGGTGGTACTTTCGCCTGATTTAGAATTTCTATTTCATTAACATTTATTTCAATGTCCCCGGTGGGCATTTTATCATTCTTGGAATACCGTTCTGCAACAATGCCAGAAGCCTTGACAACAAACTCTCTTCCCAGGCTGCGGGCAATATTCATTACCTCAGTGGCTGTTTTTCCCTCCTCAAAAATAAGCTGTGTAAGGCCATAGCGATCTCTTAAATCTACCCAGATTACGCCTCCCTTGTCTCGTGTTTTTTGAACCCAACCAGTTAAAACAACTTTCTCATTTACATTATCCAGACGAAGGGCACCACAATGATGGGTTCTAAGCATATTTTTAAACATTTGTTAACGAATTGGCAAATTTAATAATAGTTTTAGCTTTTGAAGGTATCGGATCGTTTTTTATTGAAATTTTTTAAGTTCGGCTCTTATGGGGAATAAGTAAATTTAAATAATCTCCGGCTCCCAAGGGTTTCCAAGGAAAAGTGGCAAATTTTGTTTTATTATACTTTTGTAAAAAGTAAATTGTCTGTCGCTTCTGCAATCTAACAAGGGCAAGGTGAACTTTTTGAAGTCTTGGGGGCTAGATTGATTGTTTGTCAAGAGGCTATTCCCGCAACAAGTGTGGGGCATGCTCTAACGCAGAGGCTGCTTTTTAAGTTGTTGTTGCTTTTTACATTAGGAAAGCTGTTTGGTTACATACCTGCCTGACCGTTGATTTTATCAGATATTCCAAACATTCGTTAAAGGTTCAATTCGTTCTGCGGTTTTTTGTCAAACAGGCTCCCCCGTAGCTTTGTTCTATATTGAATAGTCCAAGAAGCAATGAGTGACGTTTCAAAATGAAGTTCTTCAATATTGCGTTCCTTAAGCTATAGAATTAAATTTGCTTTCATTTTGTTGTTGTAAATTTGAAGTATTAGATACTACCAACTCATGAAAATTAAACAATTCGAAGACAAAGGCTTGGCACACTTCTCTTATGCCATATTGAGCGAGGATTCTAAAGAAATAATTTTAGTAGATCCTTCCAGAGATCCCCAGCCCTATTATCGCTATGCAACGGAAAATAATGCAATAATAAAAGGAGTAATAGAAACACATCCGCATGCCGATTTTGTTAGTTCTCACCTTGAGATTCATGAAACTACTGCCGCTACTATTTATGTAAGTCGGTTGGTAGAGGCTGATTACCCGCACCAGGCTTTTGATGAAGGAGATGTGATCGAAAGAGGGGAGATAAAGTTAAAATCACTTTATACACCGGGGCACTCGCCGGACAGTATTAGCATTGTGCTGGAAGAAAAAGGAACAAATATAGCCGTCTTTACAGGCGACACCTTATTTATTGGCGATGTGGGCAGACCAGATTTGAGAGAAAAATCCGGTAAGATTATGGCCAAACGCGAGGAACTAGCCAGACAAATGTACCATAGTACCAGAGAAAAGCTTATGAAGCTTGGGGACAACGTAATAGTGTACCCGGCTCACGGCTCAGGCTCTCTTTGTGGAAAATCCCTAAGTGATGCTAAAGCAAGTTCCATTGGCGCCGAAAGGATTGGAAATTATGCGCTACAACCAATGTCAGAAAACGAATTCGTTGCCTTGCTTTTACAAGACCAACCTTTCGTACCCAAGTATTTTGGATACGATGTAGCATTAAATAAAGAAGGAGCCAAACCTTATCAACAATCGGTTGACAGAGTAAAACGGCTTGAAAAAGAATATAAACCCGAAAACAACTCCTTAATTGTAGATGGACGGCCTCAGGAACATTTTAAAAACGACCATCATAAGGGAGCAATTAATATCCAGGATGGAGAAAAATTTGAAACCTGGCTGGGAAGTATCATTGGTCCTGATGAAAATTTTTATTTAACTGCCCTCTCAGAAGAAAAATTAGATATCCTCATTAAAAAAGCTGCAAAAATAGGCTATGAGCAAAATATTATAGCTGCTTTTGTCACCGAAAAGCCTGAAGGCATAAAGAGTAGACGGTTTAATATAAAAGCCTTTGAGGAAAATAAAGAAGCCTATACTGTGGTGGACATTAGAAATACAAGTGAAACCAAGAATGGTGATTTTTTTGACAATGCTATAAAAATCCCGTTGCATGAATTAAGGGAAAGAGCGAATGAAATTCCAAGAAATAAACCTATTGTGGTGCATTGTGCAGGTGGCTATAGGTCGGCGGCAGGCAGCAGCATCCTTGAAAATATGCTTCCCATAGATGTATATGATATGAGTGAAGTGGTGACGGAGTTAAAAAACAAATAGCCGTCTTTAAATCTGAAGAAGTTAACAATATTAATATTTTGAGAGTATATTACACTTTACTTTTGTTTTAACGTTTAAACATGAAACCGGCTACTTTTTAAACTCTCTTCTCTTTAAACAAAAAGTGAGATATTTAATAGTGAACGCATTATGAAAAAATTGCCAGATTACCAAGATAGTGACGAATCTTTGCCCCCTCTTCAGGAAAATGTGGTTATATATAAATTGTTGGTTGAGAGCGTAAAAGATTATGCCATATTTATGCTGGATACTAATGGTTATATAACCACGTGGAATTGGGGAGCGGAAAAGCTAAAAGGGTATACAAAAGATGAAATTCTACAAAAGCACTTTTCAATTTTCTATTTAGAAGAGGCAAAACAACGAAATCATCCGGCGTTTGAATTAAAAGTGGCCACAGAAGTAGGTCGGTTTGAAGAGGAGGGATGGCGAATTAGAAAAGATGGCTCCAGATTTTGGGCAAATGTGCTAATAACAGCTGTTTATAATAAAAAAAAGCAATTGGTTGGCTTTGCCAAAGTGACCAGGGATCTTTCCGAAAAAAAGGCTTTAGAGGACGAATTGAGGAAAACCAACGAAGAGCTTATAGAAAATGAAGAACGGTCGCGGCTGCTAATTGAAGGTGTTAAAGATTATGCCATATTTCTATTAAGCAAAGATGGAATAGTTACTACCTGGAACGAGGGTGCAAAAAGAATAAAGGGGTATGAACCTCACGAAATAATAGGTAAAAGTTTTTTGAAATTTTATACCCCGGAAGCGATTGCTGCCAAATATCCTCAGTTTGAACTTGCCAAGGCTTTGGAAGAAGGTAAATTTGAAGACGAAGGATGGCGGGTAAGGAAAGACGGTACTAAATTCTGGGTAAATGCCTTAATAACGCCTATTTATAACGCAAAAAAGCAACATATAGGCTTCACAAAAATAACCAAAGATTTGAGTGAAAGGGTTAAAAATGAAGGTCTTATGCAAAAGAATTTGCTGTTACACCAGGTAAATACAGATCTTGATAATTTTATATATACGGCTTCCCACGATCTTAAATCGCCGATATCTAACCTCGAAGGCTTATTGGCTCTTATGGAGAAGAAAATCGCTATAAAGCTAAACGACCGTGAAAAAGTGATAGTGGACATGATGGGCAAATCAATTCACAAGCTTAACAATACAATTAGCAATTTAACGGAAGTGACCAAGGCCCAAAAAAATCTTGAAGACAGGATGGAGGTGGTTGAAATCCGGGATATCCTTATTGATGTGAAAGAAGAACTTCATACAGCCATTGAAAATGGTGAGGTTGAACTGATAGAAACGATTAAGATAAAAAAATTCACTTTCGCCAAAGCCAGTTTAAGAAGTATGGTATACAACCTTTTGAGTAATGCCATCAAATATAGCTCACCCGACAGACCAACAAAGATAACAATCAGTACGTTCTTGGAAGATAATCAAAAAGTATTATGTGTGAAAGATAATGGTCTGGGTCTTTCAAAAAAGCATCAAGAAAAGCTTTTTGGCATGTTTAAAAGATTTCATAGCCATGTAGAAGGCTCAGGGATTGGCCTGTATATTCTAAAAAGGACAATGGAAAATTATGGAGGAAAAGTAGCGGTAAACAGCGTCGTGGACCAAGGAACAGAATTTAAGCTTTACTTTCCAAAGTAAGCGGCTGAGAGCGCAGTCATTGAACATGCTTATCTATCCTTGTCCAAAATCAAAATTAGCAATTAAAATCTTTGAAGATTAGGGTTTTATTCAAGCTCACCCGCAAATTCTTCGGGGCAAGCTCATACCCTTTCCTAAAAAGAGGGCTTAAATTGGCCTAATTCTCAATGATTTTTATCAATGTTACTTACCGATTAGACAGCTTCAATTATGATTCCTGAAGTTGCCTCTTTAAATTCTCTATTTCTTTTTGAAGCAACTGTTCATTTTCCCTGGACAGATTTAAAAGCTTTTCCAACTCTTTTTCCTTTCTCTGCATCTCTTCCTGGGTTGCTTCCAATTCTTCCATGTTTTGGCGCATTTCTTCCTCTTGCGACTGAAGTTGTTGTGTTTGGCTATGCGTATTGTCTAATAGCATACTGGTTCGCTCAGCTATTTTTACTGAAATTATAGTTGATGCGATACTTTCTCCTACCTTCATTAAAAAATCCTGCTCAAAATTCTCAAGTTTTCTAAATGACGCAAGCTCAAGAATACCTACTACCTGGCCATTGTAAATCAATGGAATAACCAACAGGCTTTTTGGTGTAGCCTCGCCCAGTCCGGAGGTTATTCTGATATAATTTGGCGGAAGATCTGTAAGATAAACTTTGCCTTTCTCCAGATATGCTTGCCCAATTATTCCCTGCCCTATTTCTACTCTTCTTTCATAAAATTTCTTTCTTTCGTAGGCATAATGCGATTTAAGCATCAAATGGGTGTCATTGTCCTCCTCACCTTCTACGATAAAAATCCCTCCCTGATTGGCTTTTAAATATTTCACCAGGTTTACAACAACCTGGTCACACAAAGCTTCAATATTATTTTGGTTTAACCTGAGAATATCTCCGATTGCGGCCAGGCCAGAATTTGTAAATCTATCTTCCTCCTCACGCTTCTTAGACTTTTTCAACTCTTCACGCATTGTCAGCATTGATTTTCCCATGACATCGCCCTCCATTACTTCAAGATTAACATCCAGATTTCCCTTAATCAATTCTTCGGCGAACGAAACATTCTTTTCCATTTTTGAAAGTTGCAATTTCTGAGAAATGGTGTTTGTAGCACTTATTATTGTCTTCTTCCTAAAATCATAACTCCAATAGCCACTTAAAAATGTAATCAAAGTGGCTATTGCTCCATGAAAAATAAATGTTTCAAGGGTCATATAATCCAATTGCGTAAAATAGATCTCCTTCATGCCTGTATATTGAAGGTAAGCAAAAGTGCCATGATGAATTACGACGATCACAGTTAATGGGAGTTGCAGCTTCCAATTGTGATATGCTATAAGAATTAAAGAAGCAACAAAAACAAAAAAGTGCATCTCAAACAATCCATGCATTTGATAAATAAACTGTGCAACAAAAACAGCCGTTACCCCACTCCCGACATAGCGATAAAAAGAAGAGTTTGGGAGAATAAACTTCACTGAAAAGTAAGTGATCAAATTGATGCTCCCCACAAGGAGGGCAAAAATCCAAGTACTATAAAAAGAGGCCAAAAATAAGCCGAACAAAAAGTTCGCAATAAAATAATACTGCATTATTTTATCAGCCCTTGTGTTTATGTCCTTAATAAAAGGAGCCAATTGTTCTTTCGTAATTTCCATCTTTGCTGTTGTAATCATATTCTAATAAGATTAAGCATAGAACCAGTTCTTAGCGTCCAGTTCACAGCCGTAGGAGGTTGTAGATAAAAGCCCAAAATTAGGGGCTGTTTTGTTTTGTAATAATGAATCAATAGCCAACTGTGCGAAGTTGGTGGATTTATCGGTACAGTATCTCGCTTTGTTGTAATTCCCTCTGTAATATAATTTCCCCTGCTTATCAATCAACACAGCCTGAGGTGTGGAATAAACACCGCATGCATTGGCTATTTTATCGTCTGTATCGGCAATTACAGATACGCTTGGGCCAAATTCCTCCTTTATACTTTCTAAATCGTTTTCAGATGGAATAATAATATAGAAATCTATTTTACCTTCGTATTTACTCACCAGAGAAGTATAATGTGACTTGTTAAATTTGGAGCAAGGGCAATGTGGATTATAAAAATGCAAATGCCTTGGCTTTTGAGATTTTCGAAAAGAATCAATTCCCAGCTCAAGAACCATATTTACCGGAATTATGCTATAGCCAACTGGCACAGGTGTAGGCTTGGTATATTTCAACTCCTGCTCCCAGAAAATTTTCCCGACTGCAAGAGCAGCTACGAGTAGCATAAGTACAACCAAAGCTGGCTTCACTCTATTCATCTATGAATCAAGGTTATAGTTTAATTATTGATTAGGAAGAAGCAAATGTCTTCCTCCCATTATTGCTTATGCAAACTGCAAAGTTTTCGCTAATTCTAGCCGGGTTCAATGCGGATTGTAAATCTCCTGATATAGGAATTGTGAAAAAAGGCGAATTAGCCCGATTCATTACCCGAGAGATGATTGTGAAAATATTGGCGAGAGTGTTGTGTCACCGTATAAACGGAGGAGGCTTAGTGGTAGTGGTTCTTAAATTTAATGCTGCCTAATTATTGCTGATTAGATTCTTGTCGGGAACATTCTATCGTGGGTGCAGATGTCCTACTTCGCTTAAATTGATAAATATACGTCATCGGTGTTCAGAACAATTGTTTTAGATAGTGAAGTTAGGCGAGAATTGTTGCGATGTACAGTCATGGATACTTTACCTTTGTGGGACGCTTTGAGAAGAAACATTTTAAGGTGAATAAGAAATGATATCTGATAATGAATAAAACCGTAAAGAAGAACTTAATAGAATTCGGAGTATTCGGCGGCATAATTCTGGTGCTGTACCTCACAGGATTGCATACAGAGGTCTTTGGGTTCATGCAGCGTGGCATATTAAAAACAGGGCTTTTAAATCCTGATGTAGGAATAGATGATGGGACAACCACATATCCGGAAGCTGATTTTCGGCTGCGGCTTGTCAGTTCCAAAGGTGAGAAAGTGAATATGGAGAACTTCAGAGGCAAAGTAATCTTTCTCAATCTCTGGGCTACCTGGTGTCCACCCTGCATTGCAGAGATGCCGGGAATTAACCAGCTTTATGGTGAGCTCAAGAATGAAGAAATTGTTTTCCTTATGCTATCTTTGGATAAAGATTTTGAAAAAGCCATAAAATATAAGGAGAAGAAAAATTTTGGTTTCGAAATTTATAGCTTGGACGGGGGCATTCCTCCGATGTATAATAGCCAAAGCATTCCTACCACTTATGTAATAGATGCCGAAGGTAAACTTGTACTCACACACGAAGGGATGGCCGATTACAGTGATGGGGAGTTTAAAGATTTTTTGCTTGGGCTGTAAATTAGATATTAGTAATTAGTAATTAGACTGGAGATGCTAGACTCTAGATGCTAGACTGGAGATGATGTGGCTGGCTATTTTGCCAGAAGGATGATAAAAAAACAGCAACAGTCTAAGTTGTCATCTTGAGGTAAGCAAGTATCGTGGCAGCCATTAAGCATGGCTTCAAAATGTTATATGTTCTAGCTCTTATGGCATAGACTTAAAATTTTTAATTTCACTTGTCTTTCCTCAAGAATCTAAAAATCAATAACTTACCACATATCTTCATTTTATCTTCGACCGTGTACGCAAACTTATTTCTTAGATTAAGGTTAATTGATGTAATATGGATACAAAAAAAGACAGATTAAAAAAGTTCATACTTCCGAAGTCCCCTACAGGAATCGAAGGTTTAGATGAAATAACAGAAGGAGGTTTTCCTAAGGGACGACCTTCTCTTATTTGTGGTAGCGCAGGCTGTGGTAAAACACTAATGGCTATGGAGTTTCTGGTAAATGGTGCTGTTAAATATGATGAGCCGGGAGTGTTTATGGCCTTTGAGGAGACCGCTGATGAATTGGCGATAAATGTAGCGTCCCTCGGATTTGATGTCCGTGATTTGATCGATCAACAAAAGCTAAAAATAGACTATGTATCTGTAGAACGCAGCGAAATTGAAGAAACGGGGGAGTATGACCTCGAAGGCCTATTTATAAGGCTGGGTTACGCTATTGATAAAATTGGTGCCAAAAGAGTTGTGCTGGACACAATAGAAAACCTCTTTTCCGGATTGTCAAATCCTTCCATTCTACGTGCAGAAATTCGAAGACTTTTCAGATGGCTAAAAGAAAAAGGAGTTACAGCAATTATAACAGGCGAGCGAGGAGATGGAACGCTTACCCGCCAAGGACTAGAAGAGTATGTATCAGACTGCGTAATATTGCTCGATCATCGGATAATCGAACAAATTTCAACCAGGAGATTAAGGATAATAAAATATCGTGGAAGTATGCACGGCACAAATGAATACCCTTTTCTTATAGACGAAGATGGTATTTCTGTCGTTCCGGTGACATCTCTCAGATTGGATCATGAGGTATCAGATAAAATAGTGCCCACAGGGGTAGCAGGACTAGATGAAATGTTGGGCTTGAATGGCTTTTACGAAGGTAGCACAGTACTAATTACTGGTACCGCTGGCACTGCAAAAACCACCTTTTCTGCTTCTTTTGCGAGCGAAATTTGTAGCAGCCAAAAACGTTGTTTGTTTTTTGCATTTGAAGAGTCAGAGCAGCAACTTTTGCGAAACATGAAGCAAGTAGGCATCGATCTTGAACCACATATCAAAAATGATTTATTAAAAATTCATGCTTCGCGACCTTCTATCCACGGATTGGAAATGCATTTGCTTACAATCCATAAACTTATAAAAGAATATAAACCTGATGCAGTAGTGATTGATCCTTTAAGTAATCTCATTTCGGTCGGTGCAATGAATGAGGTAAGAGGAATGTTAACTAGGTTGATCGATTACCTTAAAGTGAATAAGATTACTGCTATGTTTACGGCTCTTACCATACCCACCGGACCCAGTTTGGAACTAACCGAAGAGGGGATTTCATCATTGGTTGATACCTGGATAATGGTGCGGGATGTGGAAGGTCTTGGAGAACGCAACAGGGGAGTTTTTGTCATTAAGTCACGAGGAATGCACCATTCTAATCAAGTGAGAGAGTTTGTTATTACGCGGCAAGGGATAAAACTATTGGATATCAATATAGGTCCTTCAGGTATTCTTACAGGTTCAGCCAGAATGGCATACCAAATGGAGCAAAAAGCTAATAAGGAAAAACAGAAAGATGCTCTTGAACGAAAAGACCGTGAGTTGGAAAGAAGGCGCAAAATACTTGAAGCAACGATAGAAAATCTGCGAACGGAATTTGAATCCACAGAGGAAGAATTAAGGCAAATTAACTCTATGGAAAAGCCAAAAAAGGAATAGATCCTTTTTGATAAATATTTTAATTCAAAGTAAATTAACCAGGTTAAATTCAGTCAAACATATTCTTGAATAATGGATTCAAAAGAAGAAACATACGAACTGCGGCTTTACGTAGCCGGACAAACTCCCAAATCGGTTACTGCTTTTTCCAATCTTAAAAAATATTGCGAAGAACATCTAAAAGGTAGATATAAAATAGAAGTAATAGATCTGCTTAAGAATCCCCAATTAGCAGAAGGAGACCAAATTTTGGCAATTCCTACTTTGGTTAGGAAAGTGCCAATGCCTATAAGGAAGATAATCGGGGATTTATCCAATGAAGAAAAGGTGCTTGTGGGGCTTGATATAAGACCGTTAGAAAGGATTAAAAGCGAATATTAATGGAAAATGAGTGGGAAGAAAATTATTCTGAATTGGCACAAAATGATGAAAATCAAGTTTATGTTTTAAGACTGTACATTACGGGAATGACACCCAACTCCACGAGAGCGGTGGAAAATGTAAAAAAGATCTGCGAGGAGTATTTGGCCGGAAGATACGAGCTGGAGGTAATAGATATCTATCAGCAACCTTCACTAGCTGAAGGGGAACAGATCATAGCTGCGCCTACATTAATTAAAAAGCTTCCTTTCCCCTTAAAAAAATTAATAGGAGACATGTCAAACACTGAAAAGGTGCTTTTAGGATTAGATCTCAGATCCAAAAAGTGAGTTATTTATGCAAGGGAAAGATTCTAAAGATTTTATAGATAAAGACAAGGAAAAGTGGCTTTTGGAAGATAATGCGAAATTACGAGCAAAACTTCAAGAGTCGGAGGAAATTCTATATGCGATCAGTACAGGAGCCGTTGATGCATTAACCATCCAAGGACCTGCGGGACCGCAGATTTTCACCATTAAGGGAGCCGATCACACCTATCGTATTTTGATAGAAAAAATGAACGAGGGCGCATTAACATTAAATAGCGAAGCAATTATTCTCTTTTGCAACTCAAAACTTGCCGAGTTTCTTCATTTTCCCCTAGAAAGAGTCATTGGCTCTTCTATATACACTTTTCTCCTTGAAAAAGATCATGCCTATTTTAAAGAATTGTTCGATCAGGGTTGGCAACGAAGCTCGAAGGGAGAATTTGTTTTAAAAACTCAAGATGGCAAAGTCTCCCCATTTTCTATATCCATGAATTCGCTGAACCCCAATGATGCACCGTCTTTGGGAGTAATTGTCACTGATTTATCGGCCGAAAAAGAAATTATTGCAGTAAAATCTCAGGTAGCAATTCAAAATCAAATTATTTTTAAAAAGGAAGAGGAGTTATTAAGGGAGAAGCAGACAAAAGAGGAAGCGGAACGGTTTAGAATAGCTTTGGAAGGTATTCCACAGATCGCATGGACGTCTACTCCTGATGGAAAAGTCAATTATACAAATCTGTTCTGGCATGAATATTCAGGCTACTCTTTTGAACAAACAGAGGGAAATAAATGGGAGTCGGCTCTGCATCCTGATGATAAAGAAAGAACGGTTGAAAACATCCGAAACTGCTTGGTCTCGGGAATTGGAGTAAACCTTGAAAGTCGACTTAAAAGAGGGAGTGATGGTACATACCGGTGCCACATTGTAAGGGCATTACCAGTTAGAAATTCGCAAAACCAGATTATTTTGTGGGTTTACACCTGGACAGACATACAGGATCAAAAAGAGGCCACCGAAAAAATTGCTAAAGCAAAACATGATTTAATTGAACTTAATTATGAGCTAAGAGAAAAAAACGAGCAGTTAATCAGGACCAATAATGATTTGGATACCTTTATATATACCGCCTCGCACGACCTCAAATCTCCTGTGATGAACATTGAAGGTTTGATACGCGCCCTTGAGAAAAAGATGAAAAACGAGGGCATGCTGATCGACGGCACTGAGAAATTCATAACCATGATCAATCTATCCATCCAACGGTTTAGAAATACCATCCAGGATCTCACTGAAATTGCAAAGGTTCAAAAAACCTTTCAGGAGGAAACAGCTTTCCTCAATTTTGAAGAAATAATTGAGGACGTAAAAAGCAGCATTCACGAATTAATCTCTGATTCAAACGCCAATATTTCTGTAGATACAACTTTAAGTCCCGAAATAAATATCTCCAGGAAAAATTTAAAGAGTATCATTTACAATCTTATTAGCAACGCAATAAAATACTGTTCTACGGAAAGGCCTCCTGAAATAGAAATTAGGACCGAGAAAATCGAAGACTTTACTATAATGGTGGTGAAAGACAATGGTATTGGCATGGACCCGAACAACATTCAGAAAATTTTTAGCTTATTCAAAAGACTTCATTCGCACGTTGAAGGCACTGGTATAGGCCTTTATATCGTAAAAAGAATTATTGATAATATGGGCGGTAAAATTGAGGTAGAAAGTACTGTTGGAGAAGGTTCAACTTTTAAAATTTATTTTAAAAGTTGAAATCAAGAAACTGCGTTTGATTAAAAAATTGGGCTTTTTTGTGTCAGCAACATTGTTGTGATGCGCACGTCATTCAATGGCTCAAGCTTGCTATTTTAAGCCTGGTTTCCTTAAATGTATTTTTATACTATTCGTAGCCTTTGATAGCATAACAAAGTAAATTGCATTGATAACTTATTTTATAAAGACTTACTCATAATCAAATGGATAATAAAAGAAAATTAGGAAGGTCAGAACTATTGGTATCGCCTTTAACTTTCGGTGGAAATGTGTTTGGTTGGACATTGGATGAAGAAGAATCTTTTAGAATTCTAGATGCGTTCCTTGAGGCTGGATTCAATTTTATTGATACAGCAGATACTTATTCGTCGTGGGTGCCTGGGAATAAAGGAGGAGAGTCAGAAACCATTATCGGGAATTGGCTAAAAAAAACTGGCAGGAGAAAAGAAGTAATAATTGCCACAAAATTAGGTGGAGAGCTCAGCAAGCAAAAGAAAGGATTAAGTTCCAAATATATTAAAGAAGCCGTAGAAGCCTCTCTTTCAAGGTTACAAACGGATTATATAGATCTTTATCAATCACATTATGATGATAAAAAGACACCTGTTTCTGAAACTATGACTGCCTTTAATGATCTCATAAAAGAGGGAAAAGTTAGATATATTGGAGCATCTAACCTTAGTGCCGAAAGGATAAAGCAATCGAACCAATTTGCAAGAGAAAATAATCTTGCACCTTATATCAGCCTTCAACCGCTCTATAACTTGTATGACAGGGAGCGTTTTGAAAAAGAATATTTGCCCATTATTGAGGAGGAGAGTTTAGGGGTGATAAATTACTACGCTCTAGCAAGTGGATTTCTCTCTGGTAAATACCGGGGTGGGAAAGATTTGGATATTAGCAAACGCGGGCCGGGAGTAAAAAAATATCTCAACAAAAGAGGGACAAGAATATTAAAGGCATTGGATGCTGTAGCCGAAGAACACAAAGTTGCCGTTGCACAAATTGCCATCGCCTGGCTGCTTCATAAGCCGGGGATAACTTCTCCAATTGTAAGTGCTACCAACAAAAAACAACTTAAAGAACTGGTAAATGCTACTACTATAAAACTTAGCCCGGATCAGATAGAGGTTTTGGATCAGGCAAGCCAGGCCTAGGTGTTGGGTTTTGGGTGTTAGGGATTGGGGAAAAAATCGTTTAAAGTTCAGTACACAGTTGTAGTTTAGTTTGGGGTACTTCTATTTTAAAATGTGATTGGCATTTTAGGAAATATAAGTATAAATTTGATTTGTTGATTATTTACACTCTTGTTGATCTATAAGTGATCGTAAAATCGCGATCATCAATTCGATTATTTAAAGTTTACGTTTCCTAATTTAAACAAATATACATGTACACTGGATTTCTGCATTTGCATTCTTACTTTGCCTATATATTATTGGCTGCTGTCATTTTCTCGATAGTATATATTCTCATATCGTATATTAACAAGCAACCTTTCACAGAAAAACACCGCAAAATTGCTTTGATAGGTTATATTTCTATGCATATTCAGGCCTTATTCGGCCTCATATTGTATTTCGTATCACCCCTTGGTTTTTCTAACATTTCGGGAGAGGTAATGAAAAATTCCGAATTAAGGCTTTACGCCGTCGAACATCCGCTTACCATGATTATCAGCATCGCACTGGTTAGTATCGGATATTCAAAAGCCAAAAAGTTAACGGACAGCGATCAGCGTTATAAGAAGGTCCTTATTTTTTACACAATCGGTCTAATCTTAATTTTTTCAAGAATTCCTTGGGTATCATGGCCATAGGAATTTACCTTTTATTGTAGAATTTTTTGTAATGCCGTCGGTAGTTATAAAAAAAGGATTATGCGGTGGAAGTAGAAGTAATTAAAAGTGCGGCAATCCCCTTAATTATCGTCATTGCCCCATGGGGATGCCTTTGGTACGAACGGCAAATCAGTTACCGGTGACGTCACAAAAAGCTGCTCTTCCAAAAACCCAGATGAAGTAGAAGTAAGCCAAAAGTGCGGCAATCTCCTCAATAAAAGCACCGCGCTCCGTTTCAGGGGGATCGCCGCATCATTTTTTTCAAAAAGAAAAAAAATGACTCGCGATGACGTGGGGGTTTGGTACTTTTTATTAATAATCGTCATTGCCCCATCGGGATGCCTTTGGCACGAACGGCGTTTCTGCGACAGGCTATGTCAAAAAAAAGCCGCACTTCCAAAAACCCAGATGAAATAAAAGTAAGCCAAAAGTCGGCAATCTTCGTTATTACCACGTCATTGCGAACGACCTTTCCTCAACAGGTAATGTCGCAAAAACTACACGTCCACAACGCCCAGATGAAGTAGAAGTATACAGAAAGTGCGGCAATCTCCTAAATGATTGCTCTGCGCTCCGTTTTGGGAGATTGCCGCATCAATTTTTTTCGAAAAGAAAAAAAAATTGACTCGCAATGACGAACGGGTTCCGAAAGAGCCTGGGATCTTTCGGAGTACAAGAATCTTAAGCTTGCTTCACTAGCTGAATCTCAGCATTGATCTTGATTTCGTCGCCAACCACTACGCTACCTGCTTCGGTAACAGCATCCCAGGTCAACCCAAATTCTTTTCGGCTTACTTTTCCAGTCACTGTAAACCCTGCTTTTGTTTGTCCATACGGGTCAACCACTATTCCTCCAAATTCAACCTTAAGGGTCACTGGCTTGGTAGTATTTCTAATTGTTAAATCACCATGAAGCTTTCCTTCATCGCCATCAGATTCATAGCGTTTTCCTGAAAACCTGAGAGTCGGATGTTCCTCAGCGTGAAAAAAATCAGCCGATTTAAGGTGCGTGTCCCTTTGGTCATTATTGGTGTCTATTGAACTAATATCAGCAGTGAATTCAATTTTCGAAGCCGTATTAAAATCATCCGAAGCTGTTTCAACTTCTAAATCAAATTTTTTGAAATAGCCAGTTACAGTAGTAATCATTAAATGCTTTACTTTGAAAGTAATTTCACTGTGGGTTGGATCGATTTTCCATTGAATGTTTGACATGATTTTATCTTTTTTAGTTAAAAATATTTTAAAAAATTGATGAAAGAGACGGTATATGATTAATGCGTTCTCATCGATATTGTTTAACAAAGGTAGACCACTCAAACTGCCCCTCCATTGATATAAGATAATAAAGGATATTGATCTATATCACATAAGGTGACGTATCGGAAATTGCGGTAGGTAAACCATTTGCAGCCTAAAGCAAGCAGCCTAAAGCAAGACTTCCGAAGTTTTGTATGTTATACCTCTGAATCATATTTAAACTCGAACCTCCAAAAAGCCTCTGTCATAACGAAATAAAAACTTCGGAAGTCTCAGTTACAAGGAGACAGCGACTTTATCCACCACCTATCCGCTTTTACAAAGAGGTATTTACACACTGCCAATTTCGCTTTTGGCCTAGCTTATTATTGTATTCTTACTGTCTACTGGTTTTTCTCTATAGTGCAGCGTTCCGGGAAGCAAGACTTCCGATTTGGTATGTTATACCTCTGAGTTATATTTAACCTCGGGCCTCAAAAAAGCCTCTACCGTAACGAAATAAAAACTTCGAAAGTCTCAGTTACAAGGAGACAGCGGCTTTATCCACCAGTCTCTCTGTCACTCGTTGGTTCGAGAAGAATTGTCTTCTGTTTTTGAAAAATTAAAGGCTAATACCACTGATCTTTAAGCCGGGATAGTAGACAACCAAAGTTTCGCCTCTTCAAGGCTATCAAAGACGTTCATTTTTAATTTTTTCTGGTCGATCTTAAACGATATGCTTTCCACAGCGACTTTGTTAAAGTAATTTTCGGGTCTTATTATCGCAATCGCTTTAAAACCAAATTTGATAGCCCTTGGTAAAAAATAAGATTCTAACCATTGTTGATCTTCTAGCCCAATGAGCACCATGTCTTTTATATCTGCCAACACCTTTGCAGCATTGTTTTTGATTAGGGTATTTAGCATCAATTCAGTCCCTTCCCGAAACTGATTACTAGTGGCATAGCCGTCCCATTCCATTACTACAAAGTTGGCCGCTTCATCAAAATAAATGTTATAGATTTTTGCATTGGCTTCCATTTCCTAATCCTTTAAAAATTGTTTTTATTAAATATCAAAGCCTGTTTTTGTTTGCCAGGCATTTACCCTTTCACATGACATCTGTTAGACTCTAGACTTTCGAAGTATCTATTGTTGCAGTAACTCGTTAATATAATTGCTACTTTTCGAAAACCTAACTTCAGAATACTGCTAATCGCCAATCGTTTTTTTGTATCTAACGTCTAACGTCTAAAATCTACTGTCTCACGTC
>CAMPJM010000009.1 GCA_946886805.1 uncultured Flammeovirgaceae bacterium
AATCGATAGCGTGATGATGAACCTAACGCAAAATTCAAGGGGCATACAATATTATGATTTTAAAAATCATCCGTCCTTTAATCTGGATGATTTCCAAAACTCGGATCATTTGAATGCGCAAGGATCAGAAAAATTAACAGCTATGATAAGCGAACACATTAAATGAATTCTCTTAGGAGCAGAACCGGTCGCGCCTTAGCTTGGGACTTATTTGGAAGTTACGGAGGCCAAATCGTAGGTTTTATAATTTCCATTTTTCTGGCGCGCCTGTTGGAGCCGGCGGAGTTTGGATTGGTGGGTATGTCTCTGGTTTTTATCAACATTTTGAGAGTATTTGTCGATATGGGTTTTGCTTCTGCGCTAGTTCAAAACAAGCAGAACACTTCTCTCACCTACTCTTCCATTTTCTACATCAATATTTTAGCCGGATTCTTATTTGCAATTATTATATTTTTTTCAGCGCCCTTGATCGGAGCATTTTATGAAAATGAAAATGTGACGGTTCTAGTGCGTCTCTTTTCGATCACTTTCATTGTCAGTGCTTTTAATATTGTACAATCTACCATTCTTAGGAGAAACCTAGACTTCAAAATATTGACCTTGCGGGGCTTATTCTCCCAGATCTTAGCAGGTATAGTAGCAGTAATATTTGCCTTTTACGGATTTGGGATTTACGCTTTGGTTATTCAAAATATTTTAGCCGCTGTAATTAATACAATAATATTATGGAAGGTTTCCGAGTGGTATCCCAAGTGGGAGTTTTCGTGGAAAGAGGTAAAAAAACTTACTAATTTTTCTGCCTATGTTTTTGCATCGCAATCCGTTAATCAGATAATTGTTCAGTCAGATACCTTGATTATTGGCAAATTATTTAGTCCGGCAACACTGGGTTATTTCTCCAGGGCAAACAGCGTTAGTTCATTAATTAATAAAAACGCTATGAGCAGCATTACCAGAGTGTTTTTCCCTGTGCTGAGTAGTATTCAGGATGATGAGCAGAGATTCAGGGAAGTATACTTAAGAGTGATTAATATAGTAGCAACCATCTCGATCTTTATAACCGGAGTATTTTTTCTCTGCGGGGAAGAATTGATCATAGGACTATTTGGAATAAAGTGGGAACCTTCCGTTTTTATTTTCCAGATCCTAATAATAAAAGGATTTACTTATCCCATAAGCGCAATGATAGTAAATGCATTTATTGCAAAAGGTAAGTCGAAAGAAAATTTTAAATTTGGCAATATCAGAAAGGTCGTACAATTAACGCCTCTATTTATTGCTTACTTTTTTGGATTTCAAGAATTTTTGTATGCGCTGGTAGGAGCCAGTTTAATGAATTGGCTATTGAATAATTACTTTATCACCAGAAGTTTAAATATATCTTTCGGTTCACAAACCAAGGCGGTTCTGCCGCACTTATTATTTACCGTCGCCATTGCGGGTATACTCTATACCCTATTTCCCGAAGAAAGAAACTACCTATTGGCAATAGTTAAAGTTATTTTATTTGTTCTATCTTATATTGGCTACCTGTATTTAACTAAAGCAGTTTTATTTAAAGAATCGTTACAATATAAAACAGCTATTCAAAACAAAATCAAGCAGCTATTGAATATTGTTCAATAAACAGCTTTTAAATTAGATCATACAAAAAATCAATTTGCATCCGGTGGAACTCAAAAATATTGTAAAAAAAGGAGTAAAGTGTATCAATGGAATTTCACTGTTAGGGAAACCAAAGTACTTTTGTATATCATTTCAAAGAACAGGTACTACGTCCGTTGGCAAATTTTTCTTGGATCATAATTTTAAAGTTGCACCCTTTTCCGTTTCAAGAGCCAATGACTGGACGTTGAAATGGTTTAAAGGCGATTATGAAAATATTTTTAAATCATGGGATTTTCACGCCCATCAGGTCTTTGAAGACGATCCTTGGTGGTGTCAGGACTTTTATAAAGTGCTATTCCATCGCTTTCCCACTGCTAAGTTTGTTCTTTTGGAAAGAGATCCGGATAAATGGTTTGATTCTATGAAAAATCATTCCACTGGCAAAACTTTGGGAAACACTTATCGACACTCCAAAATATATAGAAGAGAGATGGATTTTTATAACCTGAGAAGCAACAAATTGTATAGCAGGGACATCGACAACCTGCTCCCACTTGATGAGACTCATAGAGACCATTATATTCGTCTATATCAATTACGGAATAGAGAAATTAAAGAGTTCTTCAGTGAGTTTGATAATGAAAGGTTGTTCTGTGCCCGTTTGGAGGACCATGAAAAGTGGCAAAAGATGGGAAAGTATTTTAACATTAATGTTCAGGCAGGATATGAAGCCCATGCCAATAAATCCAAAATTCAATGATACCAGTAACAAAACCTTTTCTTCCCCCTCAAGATGAGTACGAAAAATACATAAAGGGTATTTGGCAACGTCAATGGTTAACTAATAACGGGCCGCTTGTCAATGAACTAGAGCTACAGCTAAAAAAGCATTTGACCCTAAAGCATCTATTATATGTTACCAATGGTACTATAGCCCTTCAATTAGCCATTAGAGCCCTTGACTTAAAAGGCGAAATTATTACCACGCCTTTTTCTTTTGTTGCCACAACAAGTAGTATTGTTTGGGAAAACTGCACTCCAGTTTTTGTAGATATTGATCCAAAATCTTTAAATATCGATCCTTCAAAAATAGGAGCAGCCATTACACCGAAAACAACAGCAATCCTTGCCACTCATGTATATGGTAATCCCTGCGGTATTGACCACATTCAAGCTATCGCTACCCAACATGGACTAAAAGTTATTTATGATGCCGCACATGCTTTTGGGGTTTCATATAAAAACAAGTCAATATTTGAATATGGTGACATTTCGGTTTGTAGTCTACATGCTACTAAACTTTACCATAGTATCGAAGGCGGATTGGTGATAACAAAAGATCCCAAGCTACTTAAAAAATTGTCCTTCATGCGTAACTTTGGCTTCAATGGTCCGGAAGCTTTCGCGGAGCTCGGCATTAACGGGAAAAATTCTGAATTTCATGCGGCAATGGGGCTCGCTAATCTAAAATTCATCGATCTTATAAATGATAAACGGAAGGCATTGACGGAGCGATATCATAAGATGCTTAAATCCGCAAAGGCTTTTATTCCGGAATGGAACGAAGCGGCAAATTTGAACTATGCGTATTATCCTATAGTCTTTGAATCCGAAGATCTTACACTGAAATGCTTTGAAGCATTGAAAGGAAGAGAGATCTTTGCGCGCAGGTATTTTTATCCTTCCTTGGCAAAGGTGCTGCCTTACCTTTCTGTTAAAGAAATGCCCATTACCGAAGACATTGCCAAAAGGGTGCTTTGCTTGCCCCTCTATTATGACCTTTCAGAAGAAGAAGTGGATATGATCTGTAGGATCATTTTAAGAACTCAAAACAACTAATGTGCAACAGTTTTTTATTTTAGGAAATCCAAGATCGGGAACTTCTTTATTAAGATTAATACTAAATAGTCATAGCAAAGTCGTAGTTCCACCGGAGAGTGGGTTTTTTCTTTGGTGGAGTAAAAAGTATGCAGAGTGGAATGTTGACAAGAGCAAGAATCCAGAGCTAATCGACCAGTACATCTCAGATGTCAAAAGCTCTAAAAAAATGGAAACTTGGAATTTGGACTTTAATCTCGTAAAGGCAAATATTTACAAGCAAAATCCGAAAGATTACCTGACCTTAAGTCAGATAATCTATCAAACTTATGCATTTCATCGAGCGAAAGAACCCACTGTAATTGGTGATAAAAACAATTATTACATAAATCATTTAGAAACACTTTATCAGTTAGTTCCATCAGCAAAGTTTTTGCACATTATCAGAGACGGGAGAGATGTAGCATGTTCTTATCAAGAACTTGCTAAACTAGATACCAACTCTCCATATAAACCAGATTTACCAACTAATATTGAAGCAATTGCCAATGAATGGCTTATAAATAATAGTAATATATTAGAGTTTTCTAAAAAGATCATGCGAGAAAACTTCTTGTCTATTCGATATGAAGATCTGGTTTTAGCGATAAGAGAGCAAGCAGAGTTGATGTGTTCATTTTTGGGTATATCTTATGATGCAAATATGCTTCAATACTACAAAGACAATAAACAGAATGTTGAAGAGCCTATTTCTACTTTAGATTGGAAAAAAAAGACGTTGGAAAAACCTGATACTAACAATATAAATAAGTACAAAAAAATTCTTTCCATTCAGGAAATAGAAAACTTCAATTCAGTTGGAGGAGATATGTTAAGACGATTTAGATATGAGTTTTAGTTATACGATTAGTGTCCGTTTAATGACTTACAACCATGCTCCTTTCATAAGAGAAGCAATGGATGGAATTCTTATTCAACAAACCAGTTTTCCTGTGGAAGTAGTGGTGGGAGATGATTTTTCTACGGATGGTACATTAGATATTATTAGAGAATATAGAAGTACAGAAAACATTCACATACGAATATTAGAAAGACAAAAAGGTGATATCTATCATCAAGAAAGACAAAAACTAGGCAGAATCCACAATTTTCAAAATATTTTAGATAACTGTACTGGAAAATACATCGCTTTATTAGATGGTGATGACTATTGGACCGATCCGTTAAAATTACAAAAGCAGGTAGATTTTTTGGAGCAAAATAGCCTCTTTTCATGCTCTGCCCATCAATCCTTTATTATATATGAAGATAGTTCAAACAGAACTTCAAAAAAATTCGCAGAAAATGTAAGTTCAGAGTTGACAATTCACGATTTTTTAGGACACCGAAAATTCCACACTGCGTCCATTGTTTTTCGCGCGGATATAATTAGAAAGCATTTCCTTCCGTTAAATATTGTTTCGGCCGATCGGGCCCTGATTCTGTTGCTGGGTTCCTATGGAAAAGTTAAATATTTTGAAGATGAGATGTGTTGCTATAGAAAAAATACCGGGGGCATTTCCTCTTGGGTCAGCGCAAAAATGCTGGCAAAAGATCTTAATATATTACCATGGATAAAGAAAATTAATCCGGAATTTCCCCGTGGGCAATATGCCCATTTTATCTATACAACTATTCTTTTTTATCCCCCTGTTATTTCAACCACAGAAGTTCTAAAATATTCATCCCTCTTTATAGTAAGTTCTTTTGTTTATTTTCCAAAGAACCTTAGAAAAATGGCTTATTTTTTACTTAATCAATTCCCAAAATTGTTAAGAAAATCAAAAAAGCGGTAAAGTATGCACTCCACAGCAGTTATCATTGTAACATATAACGCCCTTCCATGGGCGGAGAAGTGCTTCTTGCCACTAAAATCAACACGTCAAAATCATCGGGTTTATATTATTGACAATGGTTCATCAGACGGAACTCAAGATTTCATAATTAACCACTGCCCGGAATTTACTTTTCTTCAATCTGACGTCAACCTTGGCTTCGGAAAGGCAAATAATATGGGCCTTGAATCAGCACTAAAAGATGGCTGCACGCATTTCCTATTACTGAACCAAGACGCCCAATTAAGCTGGGAGGCAATAGAAGAATTAGTTCAAATACAAAAGAAGCATGTTAACTATGGAATTCTAAGTCCTATTCACCTCTATGATCAATTAAATCTGGACAAGAAGCACTTGAGAACTTTAATGAAAAGCGGAGATGCATATTTTAACGATCTAATTGTCAAAAAGGAACTAGCTGAAGTATATGAAATAAAACATACCAATGCCGCCATTTGGTTGGTCTCGAAAGAATGTCTGCGCAAAGCCGGAGGTTTTGATCCTCTATTTAATCATTATGGTGAAGATTCAGAGTATTCTAAAAGAGTGAATAATTTTGGATTTAAAGTTGGTATGTGCCCAAAAATCAAAGGTTTTCATTTCAGAAGCCAGGAAATCGGGCCCATAAAAGATGCTTTTTTTATTAATTATTTGATTAAAGCAAAGGATCATCGCAATGGTTTAACAATTACTTACTTGCACATTTTCTTCCAATTGATAACAAACACACCGATGTTATTCGTAGGAAAAGGAAGCAGCTCGTTAAAAAATAGATGGAAAGCATTTTGGCGAATGATTTTGATAAAAAAACAAATATCAAACCATCTAAAAATAAGCTTAGATGAAAGCTTTAGCTTCTTGAGATATCAAGAGTCTTAAAACTGAATTCCCTAAATTGGTTCTTTTAGTTGACTTAAATATTTTTAATTGTTAGTTTTTAATATTGCCAGCTTTATTCCCATAGTAGGTTTCCCTCCTGAGAATGATATAAGCTTTAAGGTATATGGAGAGCTGCGCCAACATTTTTCGGTTGAAAGTAAATTTGTAAAGCCGGTGGGGCATATTCCATCTTGGCTTCCTTTCCTGAAAAAATCGCTTCAAAAGCGGCGACGCATAATTCAAAATCGTAATTATGTAGATGAAAATTATGGCCTCAAGGTCGATTTTTTTCCTTCATCCTTCCCGCTGATTAACATATTGTTTCCCCGGAAAATATTCATCAAACAATTAGAGCATCAATTCTATAAGAAACAACTGCTCAATAGTTTCAAAGCTTACAAACCCGATATTATCCACGCTCATTCCGCTTTCCCTGATGGTTTTTACGCTTATCAGCTCTGGAAAAAATACCAGGTACCCTATATACTAACTATCCGCGGTACTTATACGGAAAGGTATGAACATCCTCTGGTAAAAAATATCATGGCAAACGCGAACGCCATCACTACTCCAAGCAATAGCTTGTTCCAGGCCTTGAAAAAAAACTATCCCATCGAGCTTTTACCACACGGCATTGATGATTTTTGGTTTGATAAACCGGACCGAAATTTTTCCATCCAGCCGCTGAAACTTGTTACAGTAAGCAGGCTGTTGGAAATGAAAAACATTCATGTAGTCCTACAAGCTATCGCTGAACTTAAAACTGAAAATTTCTCATTCCAGTATGCCATTGTGGGTGATGGCCCCTACAGGAAAACACTGGAAACATTGGTATCTCACCTCAACCTTTCAGCAGAAGTTAGTTTTTACGGCTGGCAAAATCCCACTGAAATCATTAAAATATATAAGGAACATGATATCTTTGCCATGTTAAGTTATCCCGAGACCTTCGGCCGCGCTTACTTCGAAGCTGCAGCGCAAGGTTTAATGGTCATAGGTGTAAATAACACTGGGGCATATGGCCATCTTTCAGACAAAGAGGGCTATTTTATTGAACCAGAGGTTGAACAATTGAAAGCTATCCTCAGGGATATTACAAAAGATGATTTTATTAGTCGAACGTCTTTATCGCAAAAAAAAATAACAAGTTATAAAAATGCCCATATCCTTAGTCGGTACTATACGATATTAAGGGAGGCATGTGCAAATTCGGAAAAAGGCAATAACAATCAATAAACTCCGGATGAACCCGACCTATGGATAAAATAAAAATATTAATTGTAAGTAAAAGTTTTTTTCCCATGAATTCGCCCCGCTCTTTCCGGACCACGGAATTGGCCAAGGAATTTGCAAGGCAAGGGCATCTGGTAACCGTGATTACCCCAAAAGATCTTGAAACACACACGCAATTTGAGAAAGACCATGGAATCACCATTCAAGATCTGGGGCAGCCAAAGTGGAAAGCAGCTGAACTAAAAGGTGGCGGAGTTAGCTTAGTCGCTCGAAGGGGAATAAAACGACTTTCGAACCTGATATTTCAATATCCGGGTATAGAGCTTTCCAAACTGGTCCATAACGCCTTAAGGCGGGAAGAAGGTTACGATCTACTCATTTCTATTGCCAGTCCACACACCGTTCATTGGGGCGTGGCCTCTGTCCGGTCTAAAGACCATAGGATTGCTAAAGTATGGGTGGCCGATTGCGGCGATCCTTTTATGGGCCAGGAAAACGATACCTTTACACCGCCATTTTATTTCAAATATGTGGAAAAGTGGTTTTGCAGAAAAGCAGATTACATCACCGTACCCACGACAGGTGCTATACAAGCTTATTACCCGGAATTTCATCAAAAAATTAAAGTGGTCCCGCAGGGATTTCGTTTCGAAGATATAAAGGTGGCAACTGAAAAAGAAGACAACTCCCGGCCGGTCTTTGCCTACGCGGGAGGGTTTATCCCTGGTAGAAGGGATCCTTCTGAGTTACTGGATTATCTTGTAAAACAGGAAAAGAACTTTATCTTTCATATTTATACCAGTTCGCCTAATTTAGTAAAGCCCTTTATCAACAGAAGCAAAGGGAGGATAATTCTTCACGATTTTGTTCCCCGGACGGAACTATTATATAAATTGAGCCGTATGGATTTTGTTGTTAACTTTGAAAATGTAGGAAGTAAACAGACGCCAAGCAAACTGATTGATTATGCCATTATAAAGAAACCCATTCTACCTGTAAAAACGGGAGATTTAAACACAAATGTGATGGAGGAATTCCTCAAGGGAGATTATTCTAATCAATTCACTGTTAATGATCCCGAGCAATACAGAATCGAAAATGTGGCGAAGAAATTTCTGGCCTTGCTGAGATAGACAGTTCAATATGCAAACTACGCAGTCTTTATATGATTCAGTGATTTTAAGGAACGAGGAAGGATTAAAAAAGAAGAATAAAGTCTTCGTTTTTATTCTTTTTCTTATTTCTCCCTTATTGTCCCTTGCTATCGCCCTGAAAAACTATAGATCTTCGTGGGCAAAAAATGTGGTATGGCTTTTTGTGACCTTCTACGGCTATACCCTGGTTATTTCCAACGAGGGAATGGATGCCAATAGCTATAGGGACAAGTTTTTACATATGGCCCAGGCGGAAGTTACCTTAGACGGCTTTATAGATATATTATACGATGGAGAGTCCACGTACCTGGACATTGTCCAACCGCTCCTTTCGTTTATTGTTTCGCGGTTCACGTACGATCACAGAATCCTCTTTCTCACATTTGCTGCTGTGTTTGGGTACTTTTATTCCAGGAATATATGGTACCTGATCGAAAAAGCAGGCCCCAAACTCAAAAAAGAAGCAATTCCCATTCTGATTACGTTTGCCTTTATAGTAGGCTTTTGGCAAATCAATGGCTTTAGAATGTGGACGGCTGCTCACATTTTTTTCTGTGGCGCAATTTCCTATATTTATGAGAAGCAAAAAAGAGGATTGTTTCTATGCTTCCTCTCCGTCTTTGTGCATTTTTCCTTCGTTTTACCTATTCTCATCATCCTGTTCTATTCTGTAGCAAGAAACCGCCCTCATCTTTATTTTTGGGCGTTTATAGCTACCTTTTTTTTAAGAGAAATTAATTTGAGTGCAGTAGGAGCGATATTAGAAACTGTCGTGCCGGACGCATTGCAAGGGAAAGTCGCCGGCTATACTAATGAAGATTATGCAAGTAAATCGGGAAACAGGGAAAATTGGAGCTGGCATGCACGCTACTATGGAAAGGCATTGAGATGGGTGGTAATTATTTTTGTCAGTACAATATATTTTAAGGGTTTAAAATATCTGAAAACGCATGAAAGCCTTTATTCACTTTACTGTTTTTCATTGTTATTTCTTGCTATTGGTAGTGTGGTAGCTATGGTACCCTCAGGGGGGCGTTTTGTAACAATCGCTACACTATTTGCTGTAGCTTCTATTTTTCTATACATTCAATATGCGCCTAGAGATGAATTTACCAAAAGATTTATTCCTTTATCCATTCCGGCGTTAATATTGTACTGTGTCGTAGCTTTGCGGCTCGGTTTTAACACGATTGGAATTATGACTGTTTTTGGAAATCCGGTGGTTGCATTATTCTGGGACGTGGAAATCGCTCTAATTGAGTTTATCAAATAATATCGATCGAATGGGCATTATTAATACTTTTAGAAAAAACTTCAGGAATATTCCGGGGTGGCGCACAGGCAGGAAAATCCTGGTACTTGAGTCCGACGACTGGGGAAGTGAACGTGCCAGAGGTCCTGAAACGATTAAAAACCTCGTGGAAGCTGGGTATAAAGTAAAAAAGTGCACCATGAGTATTTCGGATTCGCTGGAATCCAATACCGATCTTGAACTGCTTTTCGAGGTATTAAAGAAATTTAAAGACCGCCAAGGAAACCATCCCGTAATAACAGCCTTTTTTAACATGGCAAATCCGGACTACAGTCAGATTAAGGCCACTGATTTCCAAGAATATCATTATTTAACGATTCCTGAAACGGCTCTTCAATATTCGGACCACAACAGGATTGTGGATCTGTATCAGGAAGGTTCAAGAGCAGACATTTTCCATGCAGAATACCATGGAAGAGAACATTTGCATGTGCAACGCTGGCTTAGGGATTTAAGAAGCGGACACACTGACACAACCCTGGGATTCAATCTAGGGTTCAATGGCTTTTCAAAAAGCTATGCACCGAAAATAAAAAAAACCTACAGGGCCAGTTACGAACCTGATGTTCCAGCGGATATTAATTTCATGAAGTCATCAGTTATTGATGGCTTAAAACTTTTTGAGGATCTCTTCAGCTATCGAGCTAACTACTTTGTACCGCCCAACGGACCTTACCCCAGGACAGATAACTTTGAAGAGGAGCTAAAAAAGCACGGGATTCAATATTTAGGGGGTCCAAGTATGCAGAAAATAACAGATGAAAAAGGAAGGGAAGTCAGGAAACATTTTTCTTTAGGAAGTAAGAACGAATACGGTCAAACATTCATCACCAGAAATGGTATATTCGAACCACATTCCCCCAACCGGAACTGGGTCAGTTATTGCCTGCAAGATATACAATTGGCATTCCGATGGTCTAAGCCCGCCATTATCAGTACGCATAGAGCTAATTTTGTAGGAACAGTCGATCCAAAAAACCGGGAAAAAGGTTTAACTGCGCTCCGGGAATTACTAGGCACGGTGTTAAAAAAGTGGCCGGATACGGAGTTTATGTCTTCAAGAACCTTTAATGCCCTGGTAAAGTGACGATGATTCTGAACAAAATAACAAGAACAATCAAGAGACAACTCCTCGACATGATCGGGTGGCACACCTCCCGGAAAATAGTCGTTATTGAGTCAGATGATTGGGGAAGTATCAGAATGCCTTCCAAAGAGGTTTATCATCAACTACTTAAAAAAGGGATTAAAGTAGACCGGTGTCCATACGCGAAATATGATTCGTTGGCGAACGAGCAGGACCTGTCATTTCTATTTGAGACATTAAATTCCGTAAGAGATCACCGGGATAGTCCTGCCAGGCTCACTGCCAACACCATAGTGGCTAATCCCGATTTTGCCAGGATAAGGGCAGCGAATTTCGAAAGATATTTTTACGAACCATTTACCGAAACTCTAAAGCGGTATCCCAACCATACTATGTCTTTCAAGCTCTGGAAACAAGGAATGGAAGCCGGCATTTTTCACCCCCAGTTCCATGGGCGTGAACACGTAAACGTGGATTTTTGGCTACAGGGACTTTCATCGGGTCTTCCTGAAACACGAGCGGCCTTTGATCATGCAGTGTTTGGTATTAGCTCTTCCATTACTTCGGAAACGAGAAAAAACTACATGTTCGCATTAGACTATAACACAGTAGAGGAAAAGGAGCATAAGGAAGCGGTTTTAGAAGCAGGCGCCGATCTTTTCAAGACTATTTTCGGATATTTTTCCGAATCCTTTATTGCGCCCGCTTACACATGGAGTGACTCAAATGAGCAGACCCTCCGGAAGAAAGGCATCAAAACGTTTCAGGGAAATCCTTATCAAAATCGCCCTCAAATAGGCAATAACGTTCATGAAAAATTAATGCATTATATTGGCGAAAAGAACAAGAACGGGCAGACCTATTTAGTAAGAAACGCCTATTTCGAACCTACATTAATGAAGCGCGAAGCAGCGAAAGATGATTGTTTGAAAAGGATAAACTGGGCTTTCAAAATGAAAAAGCCAGCTATAATTGGTGCGCACAGGGTGAATTTTATCGGCAACATTGAAAATTCCAATAGGGATAAAAACTTAAAATCTTTTCACTCCCTTTTGAACACAATCGTTAAAAAATGGCCCGATGTTGAGTTTATGACCAGTGATGAATTAGGTAACCTTATAAACAGGTAGTTATACAAAAAAGGATGTCCAAACTTTTATTTATTGTCAAACGCAAAAATTTAGAAAGTGAATCCCTGAAAGAGGATCAGGAAAGATTAATTTCAATCTGTGACTCCTTAAATCCTGACAATATTGAAGCAAACCCTACTTATTCATATTTTAATGATGGCATTTGGTATGGGTTGAGCAACCCTGTTGACATCATATTAAGAGATGAACAAGGAATACTTTTAGGAAAATGTACCGAAGAAGGCAAGGGAATTTTCCGTCCGAATACGCCAAGGCCATCAGGCAATTACGCACTGATCCGTTTCGACGAATCGATGGTTGAATGCATCACTGATATTCTGGCCTCCCGGACTATTTGGTACTACCTCGATGACAAATTTTTTGTGGCTTCAACCTCCCAAAGAGCCATCGTTAGCTATCTCGGCGATTTTAGATTTGAAGAAAAAACCATTCCTTGGATGATCTCCACCGGAACTTTAGGGCCAGATCTCTCCTGGGATAAAAGAATAAAAAAGATGGCACCGGATAGTTTACTTCAATTAGATAGGAGTAACTGGGAATTAAGCGAAAAGAAAGATAAGGTTGAATTTTCTGCGTTATCTCAAAATGAAGATCGCGCTAAAAAGTCCTTAAGAGCGGCCCTCGTAGAAGAATTTAAAAATACCACGTACGACTTTTCCCAATGGGGCCTCCCACTCTCAGGAGGCTATGATAGCAGGGCAATTTTAAGTTTTTTAAAATTGACAAAAAAAGATGTCTCTGGCTTAAAAACGTTCACCTGGGGACTTGAAAAATCGAAACATAGAAGCCAAAATGATGCCTTTGTGGCAAAGAAAGTGGCGGAAAGGCTCGGTGTAAAGCATCAATATTTCGAAACAAACTTGTCTAATGAACCTGTTGAAGTGTTGTTTAATCGCTTCCTAATTTGCGGGGAGGGACGAATAGATTCTATAGCCGCTTATATGGATGGATTCGAGATTTGGAAAATATTTTTTGAGCAAGGGATTCAGGGAGTTATCCGGGGCGATGAAGGTTTCGGGTGGTCGAAGGTATCCTCTCCTTTTACCGCACGGATTAGTACAGGACTAAAGCTCTGTTCTGACATTGCCAATCTAAAACAGTATCAACAAGGGGGATTAAGCAAGCAAACTGTTCCTCCAGAACTGGAACAGCAGCAGGAAGAATCATCAGAAGCCTGGCGAGATAGACTATACCATCAATTTAGAGCCCCTGTTTTTTTGTCCGCTCTTTCCGATCTAAAGCTTCCTTACGTTGAACAGTCGAATCCGTTCTTGACCCACGATATCATCAACAAAGTACGTGAGCTACCCGACGAACTTCGGACGAGTAAAAGATTATTTAAAACTATCGTTGACGAAATTGGCCCTCCGGTTCCTTATGCAAGTGAAGGAGCAAATGCCAAACCATCCGACATTTTAAAAAAGCCGGAGATAACTTCTTATCTCATCGGGGAACTTAATTCTCCGGAAGCCTTCGGCATTTTACCAGCTGAACTCATTTCCAAAGTGACAGAAAAGTTGAGTCTGAAAAAAGAAAAAAGTCTATTTGCAACATGGAAAGCTATAGCGATTAAACAACTACCCACTGCTATTAAAAATAAACTGAAGGACGAAGGGTTTGTGCCCAACGTAGAACCTCATATATTAGCATTCCGGTTATTTTTAATAATTAAGATGCACTCAATTTTGTCAGGAACAAAAGAGGATACCATTGGCCGGTAACATCCCATCAGAAAACCAAATGAAAAGAGTTTGCTTTCTATTGACTTCATTGGAATCAGGCGGGGCCGAAAATTATACCCTTCGTTTTCTGCAATATGTTCAAAATAAAATTGAGCCGGTTATTATTTGCAAAAATGGAAAAACAGGAATTCTGGAACCTCAGTTTAAGGCTGCGAATGCTCAAATTGTAACGTTACCGCAAGGCTTTTTAAAACCAAAAGCCTGGTGGAACGCTTTTATATTTTTCAAAACCAACAAAATCGATTCCGTGTGTGACTTTACGGGAAACTTTTCTGGCATTTACTTGCTACTTGCCAAACTGGCTGGAATAAGAACCAGAATAGCTTTTTATCGCAGATCATCTCACGCTTTTAACCTGACACAAATTAATTTGCTTTTCGACACTATTTCCAACCGTCTCGTTCAATTATACGCTACTAAAATATTAGCTAATTCATTTCATGGATTGAGTTTCTTTCATCCCGGAAGAAACCAAAGCGATAAGCGATACAAGGTAGTTCCGAACGGATTGGACCTCCAGGTTTACAACTCAGAAATAGACAAAAAATCTCTCAAAAAGGAATTAGGCATACCCCAAGATGCTTTTGTTATAGGACATACCGGCAGACTGAATATTGCTAAAAATCATGTAAGCATGATAAAAGTGGCAGAAGTGCTGGTAGAAGCACATGAGGACATTTATTTTCTTTTCTGCGGAAAAGATACAGACAAGTTAGCCTCCCAAAGCATCTCAGATAAATTAAAGAAAAGACTAATTTTATTGGGCTACAGAGACGACATTCACCGGATCTTGAAGGCCCTGGACCTTTATATCTTTCCATCAATTACAGAAGGACAACCAAACGCCCTTATAGAAGCGATGGTATCGGGCTTACCCTTTCTTGCATCCGATATTGCTCCCATTAAGGAAATAGTTCCGGAAGAACTTTATGGAAATCTATTTTCTCCTTTAGAGACGTCCACATTTAGGAGAAAAATTGAAGAGGTGTATAAAAATCGGGTGCTATTAGACGGAATGTGTATCAAGGACGAAGCAAAAGAGATGTTTTCTGCTAAAAAGAATTTTAACCAATTGTTGCAGCTGTTGTAAATGGATTTAATATTTGTTACTAATGCACGTTTTTCCAAAGCCAGAAATGGTCATATTTATGGATATCATACTTCCTTAAAGTACGCCACCTTTTTGCCTTATTTAAAAGTATTCGATAGGGTCAAAATAATTGCGCGAGTGGAAGCCACCGGTGATAGCTTTGAAGAGTCACTTAGAATAGATCTTGACAATATTGAAATTCTCCCGGTGCCTTACTTTCTGGGTCCAAAACAATATATAACAAAAGCTTATAAAATTAGATCGGTCATTCGGGGCTACGTTAAAGGTAAAGAAGCTATAATCTGCAGAATTCCCGGCACCCTGGGCAGATTGGCTGCAAATGAGGCAAAAAAAATCAAAAAACCTTATGGTGTTGAAGTAGCTGCCGATCCGTTTGATGTCTTCGCTTCAGGATCGTTTAAACATCCCCTTCGTCCATTCTTAAAGTACTTTGCAACATCTCAATTACGAAAAAATCTACTGTCGGCAAGTGCAGCTATATATGTTACAGCACACCAATTACAAACCCGGTATCCTGTCAGGAAAGGCGTTTTTCAAACCTACGCATCAAACGTGATTCTTCCACCGGATGCTTTTGCTCCCTTTCCTAAGAAATGGAAAAATAAGAAGGATTACACAATCGTTGTGGTCGGGTCGTTGAGCCAGATGTATAAAGCACCTGATGTTCTTATCCGAGCACTCAATGAAATACGGGAAGGAAATTCAAAGGTAAGGCTTACACTGTACTGGTTGGGTGGCGGCAAATTCAAAAGCGAAATGGTGGAACTTGCTGCTTCGTTGAATATGTCAGATGACATTTATTTCGAGGGATTGGTTCATCCTACAGAAAAAGTAAGGGAATATTTGGACAAAGCAGATCTCTTTGTCCTTCCGTCTAGGACTGAAGGATTGCCGAGAGCCATGATTGAAGCAATGGCACGCGGTCTTCCCTGTATTGGTACTGATGTCGGCGGAATACCTGAACTATTGCCCACTGAAGCCATGATACCAATTAATAGCCATCAATCATTAGCATTAAAAATAGAAGAATTTTTAATTAATGAAAATAGCTATAATATCAATGCTTTAAAGAACTTTGAAAAGTCCCAGGAATTTTCATCTGAATTACTGGATCAAAGGAAAGTCAGTTTTTACAAAAAAGTAAAGGAATTAGCTTTAGATTATAACAGTACATGTCTCAAGAAATAATAATTATACCGGGTTGTACAGATTTGAACAGAGGTGATCAGGCGCTCGTCTGGGAATCAGCCCGTTTGATTCAAGAAGTAATTCCCAATGCTCAGTTTTCTGTTTTGGAAAGTGGTGTAAAAAAAGAGGACATTTTACTGCAATCGAGACAAACGAAAAAGAGGGGATTCAGCATTATTCCCAAGATTTTGAGACACCCAAGCAGAATTACACAAAACAAATCTTCAAAAGCCATTGCCTATTCAAAAGCAGATTACTTCTTGTGGGGCCTTCAAGGAATGGTGGACCTTTTCTCAACAAGCTTGCTGTTGAGTAAGTCGACTCTGTTTAACAAGCTGGGGACATCTTTCCTGAGCGGAGAGCAAAAAGACACAATCAACCGCTTCAAGAATGCTACAGCTATCGTAATTAAAGGGGGCGGGTTTATTCATACTTATGGAAAGATCACTGATTTTTATACTATGTATTTTTCCTTGTATCATGTTTTGTTAGGTATAAGGCATAATAAAAAAATTTTAGTTTTTCCGAACTCAATCGGTCCTATAAAAGGCTTATTAAATAAGAAGTTAATTAAATATATATTTTCCAAATGTGAACTTCTCACCGTACGTGAGGATGTTTCTAAAAAATATCTCGAAGAAAACCTCCATATTAAAAGCCATCTTTATCCGGATTTAGGATTCTATCTGCATCCTAAAGACAGCGATTACTCCGGATATCTGAAGAAGCATCACATTCCATTGGGAACAAAAAAACTGGTGGGAGTAACGCTCAGACCTTATCGTTTCCCAAAATCAGTCGATCCCGAACAACGTTATAAAAGCTACATCGAGGAAATAGCCCACTTCGTCATATCTTCTATTAGCAAAAATTTCCACATTGTTTTTTTTGCACATACTTTAGGTCCCAGTTCTCATGAAGATGACCGAATTGCTATTTCAGACGTATTGGATCTCGTACCAGAAAACTCGAAGAAAGATATCTCATATATTGAAGATTTTGACTTAGATTGTCAGGATTTAATGGGCTTATATGCGCACCTGGACGTAATGATAGGAACCCGTTTTCATTCAGTAATATTCGCATTAAATGTCCAGGTACCTTCTATTGCCATAGCATACGGTGGCAATAAATCATTTGGCATCATGCAAGAGATTGAATTAAGTGAATATGTGTTTCCTATAGAAAGTGTAACAGCGTCCGGATTGGAAAAAGCACTAGACAATGTGCTTGATAATAAATCTTCCTATTTGGAAAAAATAAAAAAGCACAGATTGATCCTCGAAGACAAGCGTAAGCAGAATGTGTCGCTAATTCGGGACGTCTTGCAATAACTTCGGCAGAAGAGATGAAGAAAGTTTTGTTTACAGCAACTATCGATGGGCATATAAAGGTATTTCACACTCCTTATATGCGCCTTCTGAAAGAAATGGGCTTCGAAGTGCACGTGGCTGCCAATGGCGACAAGGTATTGCCTTATTGCGATTATAAGTTTAATATCCCATTCGAACGAAGTCCTTTTGCAAAAAGTAATTATACATCCTATAAATTACTGAAAAATATAATAGACAAACATGGTTATGATATTATTCATTGCCATACTCCTGTTGCCGGAGCAATAAGCCGTATTGCCGCAATGCAGGCGCGAAAAAAGGGAACAAAAGTTATTTATACTGCACATGGATTCCATTTCTATAGCGGTGCTCCCTTAAAAAACTGGCTGATTTTCTATCCCTTGGAAAAATTTCTATCGCACTATACTGATGTCCTGGTTACCATCAATGAAGAAGATTATCGCAGGGCTGTGAACAATAATTTTAAAGCTGGATCCATTGATTTAGTATCTGGTGTGGGTGTGGATCTTTCGAGGTTCTCTAAACCCGACGAAGTTGAAAAAATGAGCATCAGAGACAGCCTTGGGTTAGATAAAGACGCTTTTATTTTGGTTTATCCTGCAGAAATCAGTGCCAGAAAGAATCAACAGATGATGCTTGAAGTGGCCCATATACTTCAAAGGAAAATTCCACAATTATGCTTTATTTTCGCGGGCAGAGGGAACTGGCAACCGCTTCAAAAAATCGTTGACGGAAAGGGGCTTTCAGAAAGCGTTAAATTTATCGGTTTTACCTATGATATCTATGAATACATCAAAGCATCTGATGTGGGAATTTCCTCCAGTAAACAGGAAGGCCTTCCAATTAATATTATTGAAGCAATGGCTTGTGGGAAGCCGGTGGTAGCCACCGACGTAAGGGGAAACCGCCAATTGGTAGAGAGTAATAAAAATGGATACTTGGTGCCACTCAACGATCATAAAGCTATGGCAGAAAGAATTTTTTACCTGTTCCATCATCGGGAGAAACTTGAAGAAATGAGTAAATATGCGCAGGATCATTCCAGAAGATATTCTTTGGAAGTGACCTTACAAGAATTGAATGGAATTTACCGAAAAGTTTAGCGACAATGTACCTTACATTTTTTAAGCGATCTATTGATATATCTGTATCATTAACTCTTTTGATAATTTTTTCGCCTCTGTTTCTGCTAATCACCATAGTATTATTGTTCATTAATCATGGTAAACCTTTTTTTTATCAATGCAGGCCAGGACGTGGGGAGGCAGCATTCAACATCATTAAGTTTAAAACAATGACTGATGCCAAAGATGAGGCAGGCAATCTGTTGCCGGTGCCTCAAAGAATGACAGGTATCGGAAATCTCATAAGAAAATCCTCTCTCGATGAATTACCGCAACTGATTAACGTATTTAAAGGCGATATGAGCTTGGTCGGTCCAAGACCGTTATTATTCAAATACATCGAATTATATTCGGTTGAACAGAGGAGACGACATGAGGTAAGGCCAGGAATAACCGGCTGGGCTCAAGTGAACGGAAGAAATAGCATTAGTTGGACACAAAAGTTTAAGTATGATATTGAATATTTAGACAAAGTTTCACTTATATTTGACATCAAAATATTATGGGTGACCTTCCTGAAGGTGGTAAAACGGGAAGGAATTAATAGTAGCGAGGATGTACCAATGCCTCCCTTTAATGGAAATAATTAATGCTTTATAAAAGATTACTATATCTGGGTTATTATCTAAAAGAACTTGACTGGAAAAAATTTAATAAGTTTTTAAAATTTACCGTTAAAAGTCAAAAAAAGTCCTCCGCCGCCATAGTAGCGGATGCCTTGACTTCTAGCTTAAAATATAACATTTCCCTAACAGATTATTTTCTTTTTCGATTCTTTACACTTTCTCATAACGAACGAGATACATTCGCGGGGACTGGTTTTTTGTACGAGTATCAGCTTAAAATGAATCCCAAAACGACACGCTCCGTTTTGGAAAACAAAATTGAATTTTTGACCCACTATAAAAGATATGTTCACCACAAATTTGCCACACTAAACGATCTTAAAGATGATTCCTCTCGTGCGGAGCAGTTGCTGGCGAACAGCTCAGGCAAAATTGTACTGAAGAGTTCGACGGGACAATGTGGTGCTGGCGTAGAAGTGAGGGCATGCAAAGACTTTTCACCTCAATCGCTACTAGAAAGGTTAAAAGAAACAGCTAATGATCTCGTCGAAGAGTACATTGTTCAACATGATGCCCTAATGAATTTATCTCCTTCCGGTTTAAATACGGTAAGGGTGATTACCCAATTGGAAGAAGGGGACCAGGTAAAAATTATAGGGGCAAGATTAAGGATTACTGTCAATTCAGCTGTGGATAACATGGCCGCAGGCAATATCGCCGCCGCAATCAATATTGATACGGGTATAGTTGAAGGGCCAGCGGTGTACAGTGATATAACTAAGGAAGATGTAAGCGTTCATCCTGTCACTGGGCTAAGAATTCCCGGCTTTAAAATTCCTTACTGGCCGGAAACTATTAGAATGGTAACATCGGCCGCATTATTGAGCAAAGGAAACAGATCTATTGGTTGGGATGTTGCGATTACTAGATCCGGGCCGGAGCTAATCGAAGGAAATCACAACTGGTGCAAGCTTTTGTGGCAGCTACCCGTTAAGAAAGGGTTAAAGCATCAACTTCTGAAATACTTATAGCATTTCAAACACTTGCTTAAAATGAAAATACCATTGCTAATTATTGGTGCAGGGAATGTTGGTGGCTTCCTTTCCTATAATATCAAACAATTTAGCCCCGAATACGATATCCTTGGATTTATAGATGACGACAAAAGAAAAATAGGAAATAAGATCTATGGAAGAGAAGTTTTAGGAGGAGTTTCGAATATTAAAAATTTTATTGAGGACGGCATTGCCGTAGTTATTGGAATAGCAAACCCCGCTGTTAAGAAGAAAGTATATGTCCAGCTTAAAAACTATAAACTCCACTTTCCCTCATTTATCTCAAAAACAGCCTGGATTTCCGAAAAAGTTACAATCGGAAACGGCGTGATTGTCTATCCAGGCGTCTCGATTAACTATGAAACAAAATTAGATGATTTTGTAATTGTAAATTTGAATTGTGCTTTAGGACATAATTGTACCGTATCCAGATTTTCAACGTTGTCTCCAGGTGTTAACCTGGCGGGTTTTACATATGTAGAGGAAAACGTCGATGTTGGTATAGGGGTATCAACAAGACAGAACGTTAGGATTGGTCGTAATTCCATTATAGGAGGACAATCTATGTTGGTAAAAAACGTTATTGCTGATTCACTTGTTGTCGGAATTCCTGGGAAAAAAATCAACTGATTCCTGACATAAAAACGGATCTTTTTGAAATATTAGCAATTTTTCACTCAAAATAGCATAAAAAAGGCGGTCTAAATAACAGACCGCCTTTTTTTATGTATATACCTCTATTTTATCATTATCCTTTTAATAAACTCTCTGTTGGTATTTGTGCCGATTTGTAAAATATACATTCCGGCTCCATACTGTTGTAAATTGAGTACTTTTGAAACTTCACTTATTTCCTCCAGATGATTAACAATCCGTCCTTGAGAATTTCTGATAACAATTGAAGATATAAAATCTCCACCGGTTAGCCTAACGTTCACCTCATCAACAGACGGGTTAGGAAATACGTCTAAAGACACCTTTGAGAAGGAAAGTTCGTGTTCATTAGCTGAATTAGTATTTATAGACTCTTCGATTAGCTCAAAATTTATAGATGTTTGACTAAATAATTGAAGGTTTTCCAGAGTTGTAAATTCGACCCTAGTCGATAACGCACTAAAAGTTGTTTTACCAGACAATGAACATTTAGACTTAACTCTTCCAAAGTAGGCTGTTCCTGGCTCCAATCCATTAATCGTGTAACTGTTCATACCAAAAGTACTATGTATTATTGGTTCTCCACTGATCCATAATTGATAATCGGTAGCACCTGTATTGGACCAGGTGAAAGTAGCTGAGGTACTTGTTATATCGGTAACTTCGAAGTCGATTGGTGGTACAGCACAAGGATCTTCCCCCGCAGTAGTAAATTGGCCTGACGAAGTACTACTATAAAAAGTCTTTCCCGAATCAGAACATTTTGATTTTACGCTCCACGTGTATGTACTTCCTTCTTGCAAGCCAAATAAAGGATAACTTGACATTCCGCTTGTGCTGTTTATTACTCCAATACCACTCACCCAAATCTGATAATCTGACACCCCTTCAATCGCTATCCAGTTCAATGTTACCGAACTCTCAGTTATATCTGTTGTTTCAAGAACGTTTGGTGGCGTGTTACATGGGTTCTCGCCGGTAGTGGTGGATTGTCCGTTCGAACCAGCACTAAATATAGTATTTCCATTACTGGAACACAACGATCGGACACTCCACGAAAATGTAGTTCCTGAAGGTAAATTATCGATGGTAAAAGAACTGCTACCGTTAGTTGAGAAGGTTCCCTTACCGCTAATCCATACCTGATAGTCCGTTATTCCAACTTTAGGAGTCCAATTTATTGTGATGGAGTTATTAGAAACCGTTGGTGTTAATAAAGAAGGCGCTGTAGTACATGGATTGGAGCCAGTAGTGGTAGATTGTCCAGACGCAGATGCACTAAAAATAGTGTTGCCGTTTCCAGAACAAACAGATTTTACGCTCCATGAATAGGTTGTGCCTGGAGACAAATTTGTGGCAGTAAAGCTAGTAGCACCATTTGTGTAGAACGTTCCGAGTCCACTAACCCATACCTGATAATCTGAGACCCCTGTTTTTAGACTCCAATTTAATTTAATTGAATTATTCGTAATGTTGGGTGCCAATAAAGACGGTGCCGAAGCGCATGGATTAGTACCCGTTGTGGTGAATAAACCCCATCTTGAAGAACTATAAAATGTTCCTCCGGAGCCACGACATACCGATTTAATCGACCAAGAATATTCGGTACCAGGACTGAGACCTTGAATATACAACTCGGAGAGTCCATCAGTTACTTCATATAAACCCATACCGCTAATCCAAATCTGATATTCAGAAACTCCGTCCACCGCATCCCAGACTAAAAGCGCCGTAGTGCTGCTAGCAAATCCCAATTCTAAATTATCGGGAGCTTGGGCACAGCCTGTTGTAAAATTCCAAGTTGCAGCATCAGATATTCCCATAAACATTTCACCCGTGGAACTTCTGAATGTTCCCGAACTTATTTCTACATAATAAGTAGTAGCTAAAGAAAAATTATAGGTAGGATCAACTGTGACTGCCGAGTCATTTGAAATTGTTATTCGTGAACTATTTACATCGAAAGATTCAACAACAGAATTATCGCTCGTCTGTCTAATAAAAATAGTACCTGATTCTTTAACAATAGCTCTATCAAACGCTATTCGTAAGTTAACCTGAGTAGAAACACTTGTAGCATTGTCATTCGGTGACAAACTCATTACCACTGGCGCTTGTGCAGAAACCTTATTAAAAAGCATCATGCATACGACCAAAATAAAATTAAATCGTAAAACTTTCATCATCTAATCAAAT
>CAMPJM010000010.1 GCA_946886805.1 uncultured Flammeovirgaceae bacterium
TAATAATATATTCTGAAAGATTGAGATTCTTTGTTTTTCGTACTCCCACGAATTTAAATCCTCATTAAAAAGGGGGAGAACCATGTTTTTACTTCTCTGAAGTCCAATATTCATAATCCTTAAAGTAGCCGCTGGCCCAAAAATTATAACGTGGAATAGCAGTCTCTTTTAAGCGTCGTTTAAAATTCGCATAGTCTTTTTTATCTTTTTTTGTCCAGAGTACTTCGCTTAAAGCGGTCATCCGTGGAAAGATCATGTATTCCACCTTGCTTGGATATCGCATATATTCGGTCCATACATTCCCCTGTGCGCCCAGAATCCGGTGGCTAAGCCCTAGACTATCTATTTTTTCAGGAATAGGTTCGTATTGGTACACAGCATCGAGGGTAGTGTAGCCAAAAAGATTCAGGCTGTCTGGTTCCCTCGATTGGTAATAATTGAAGTACAAGGGCTCACCGGGGGTCATAATAACATCATGATTTTTTTGTGCCGCTTCTATAGCCGCATCCACCCGCTGCCAGTTCATGATAATGGCGGAAGTATCTATTTTACCTTCTAATATATCATCCCATCCAATTACCTTCTTCCCTTTCTGTTCCAAGTCATGAATAACCTGGTGAATGATGTACGTCTGAAGCCCTATTTCGTCTTTAAGCCCATGCTCTTCTATAAAAGCCTGGGTTTCAGGATCGGCTTTCCACCATTTCTTATTGCATTCATCTCCCCCAATGTGGATATAAGGAGAGGGAAAAAGATCGGCGATTTCACCAAAAGTGCGTTCTAAAAATTCGAAGGTGGCGGGAGTTGGCGCCAATACATTATTCATGCGTTTAAATGTTCCCCATCTTGTGGCTACTGTCCAAACGGTATCGGGATTCGTGCTGAATTCGGGATAAGAGGCTATGGCAGCACGGCTATGGCCTGGAATATCAATTTCAGGGATGATGGTGATACCTCTTACCGCCGCATACGCTATAATGTCCTTCACCTCCTCCTGCGTATAATAGCCGCCCGAACGATACCCATCATACCGATCAGGCTTTTCTCTCATATGGTGGCTTATGATGGTCGAATCTCGCCATGCGCCTACTTCTGTTAGTTTTGGATAGCTTTTTATTTCGATACGCCAGCCCTGATCGTCCGTCAGGTGCCAATGAAAAGTATTGAACTTATGAAAAGCCAGATAATCGATATATTTTTTGATAAAGTCAGGGGGAAAGAAATGCCGGCTTACATCTAAGTGCATTCCCCTATAGGCAAATCGGGGATAGTCTTCTATAGCTAGGGACGGAAGTATTATAGTTTCCGCCTCGGTTAGCGGCAGCAGCTGCAGGAGCGTCTGAATTCCATGCACCACTCCCTCTACATCTCTGGCTTGCAATACTATGCGCTTATCTTTTATTGTCAGGAAGTACATCTCTGGCTTGGTAATCTCGACACTATCGTACCGAAGGAGGATAGCTGATCCTTCCTTTTCCAGAGGCTGAGGTTGAATGGAAAGCTTTAGGCCACACTGGTTAAACAGTTGCTCCTTGAGATAGGTCGCCTGCTTCGAAAATATCGGGTCGGCTACAATCGCCGTCTGCCCGTTAATGTGTACCTTTTCATCTTTGTTTACGGTCACCGAAACCGGCTTTGGGATAATGTTATTTGCTGCGGTGGGCGGAACAGTTGTTGCTTTCTCCATTTTGGGAGAACAGGTGGTGAAGGAAAAGGCAAGTAGTATAACTAAAATTAAATAGGGTTTGAATTTCACGTTATCCGGGTTAATCTGTTAAGAATGATACGGTTTAAGGTTTTTTTATTCCTTTAAATAAAAGCGGGAAAAACTTCCCTTCTAACCGTTTGTCTTTAGGAACGGCAGGGACGCCTGCCAACAATTGTTCACCAGTTTTGGAGACAGTACCGTCTGCAAATACATTTAGCACAAAAGCACGCCGTGAGCGATCGGATTTGTTCTCATAAGAACCGTGCACCATTAAGGGGTGATGAAAAGTGCCGTAGCCTTTTTTCATCTCAATGGGTACAGGCTTAAACTGCTCTTTTTGCTCCGGTGTGAGGTAATCCATCAGGCCTTCCATGTCTCCTGCCAGTTCGGGCTTTTCCAAAAGACCCCAACGATGGCTTTTGGGTACATAATACAGGCAACCGTTTTCTGTACTGGCATCATCCAATCCTGTCCAGCAGGTAAGGTGCTGTATGGGCACGGTGCGTGTCCAGTAAGCATAATCCTGATGCCATGCGACTACGCCCCCGTGATGGGCCGGTTTGCAGAACAGTTGGTCGTGCCAGAATCGCACTGGTTTATTCCCTAATAACTGGCTGGCGGCCATTAGGAAAGCCGGATTCCAAAGCACATCGTGAAACTTATCGGTTACCCGCCATGCACCCAGGGCATGAAAGAGTACCCGGCTGGGGTCAGCCGATTCATTGGAATGATACTCATAAAAAAGAGTGCTGCCCGGGTATGCCGGATCAATAATTTCTCCTAATTGCTCATTCAGTGCATCCACCTGCCATTCTTCCAAAAGCTTTACGTTCGACAGATAGCCGTTTTCGTTGAAGAATTTAATCTGTTTATCGCTGATCTTGTATTGGTCCCATTCTTCTTTAGTGGTTGGCTGTTTGAAAAAACCTGAGATTAATTTGTGATAATCAGACAGATCCTGTTGTTGTTTGATAGTTTGCATATAAATCAGGTAATAGATTTTTATAGTTTCTTGAAAAATTTTCATGCCTCCTGAAAGAACGTGTCGCTCAACATGGATAATGCTAGCGCCGTGTTAAGTATGGAATAGGAGCATTCTTCGCCCCCTCATCCATACTTAAACACATTACTAGCTTCCTTTATGCACACAGTCTTACATGATGTTAAACTGTTCCTTTACATTACTGAATCGTTATCGTTTTTGACTTTGAAAATCCATTCATTATCACCCGAACAATATATGTTCCGGGAGGCAGATCCCTTACATTTATTGCCTTCTGATAGCTGCCATTCTTTTCACCGTTCGTGCTTTTTAATAGATACCCATAAGCGGTAAACAATGCAATTTCAATTTTACCATCGTGATTTGCGTTTACACTAATTTTAAAATTCCCGTCGGAAGGATTCGGATAGATCATAATGGTTTCGGTTGCCTCGGCTTGAAGCCCATTGTTAATTGGTCCATCTTGCTCACCACAAGGTGATGGATTCTTAATCTCTCCATTAGCAGAAATGGCACAATTGCTTGCAGGAGAGAGATTGTCAGCGGCATCAAATGCCTTAACGGTAAAAGCATAAACGTCTTTCCCCCTCGGCCTTTCTGCACGGTAAATTGTATCGGTTACTGGATTGGGGTCCAGCAGCGTTCCATTCCGATAAATATAATATCCAGCTACACCCACATTATCTGTTGAAGACCGCCAGACCAAGACCACTTCATGCTTACTGCTCTTTTTCGCGGTAAGTGCCGGAGGAGCACTAGGTGCCTGGGTATCGGGCGTCGTGACTGCCAGAACAGCGGCAGGTGACTCGTTGCCCGCGGCATCAATTGCCGTGACTTTGAAAGTGTAGTTGACAGAAGCATTCAATCCGCCTACCTCTACTGTTGTAGTATTGGAGTTTTCTACCAACTCATCACCTATATAAATATTATAACCCGTCACGCCGACAAAATCAGACGATGGTTCCCAGGTAAGGGTAACAGTTGAGTCTGTAGCGGTTGCGGATAAGGTTTTGGGAACGCTTGGCGCAATGATATCAGCTACGACCACTAGTTCCCGACTGACCTGCTCTGCCGCTTCATAGATTTCGTCGCCCTCCTGAGAGGCCGTAATGATGGTAGTGCCCACTCCTGTCAGATTCACCATGCCGTTCGAAATGATGGCTACAGTGCTGTCAGAACTGCTCAAAGTTATGGGAAGATCCGAGTCTGAGGTGGCTGCAATGGCAAAATCCGGTTCGCCTAAAACCTTTTGCGATAGGCTATCCATCGTGATGGTTTGTTCGCGCTTTCCCTCAAATGATTCCTGAACAGCCTTTAAATTATCTACCAATTTGACGGCATTGTCTATATTCCTGCTACCAAATACTTCATAACCTCCGGAATATCCCATACTTGCAGAAGTTAGTACTAAAAGACCATTGCCGATTTGTTTGGTTAGTAAATAGGTGCGATCAACGCTGTCCTTCATTTCCATTTCCAACAGATTTGTCCATCCCTCGCCCAGTGGCAGGTAAGCAGATACCGGATTAGGTTTCTCGAGATTTATCCTATTCGGATAAGTCTTCCAGGCGCCCGGCGCAATGTAGGAAGGCCTGGATCCACCATAGTTCAGGTTGTATCCGCTCCAGGTTACTGCAGGCGTTCCTGGGAACCATTGCTCAATAGGCAGACTGTCTCTCTTAGCAACGATGATAACCACCCGGCCTTTGTCTAAGTAATCTTTGAGTTCATTCAAATGAAATTCCGTGCTCAAAAATGTAGAGGCAGTGACATACCTAATCAGAAGCACGGCGGCATCCTCGTTCAATTTCTCCCGGAGCTGATCCTCGCCACTTATATTTGATACTACCTGCCAGCCCTGTTTTTGGAATTCCGTGGACACATTGGCACTTTGGGTGCCACCTTGGTCGTAAAGAATAACTCTGGTGGACACCGGATCTGCCACTTCGGAAACCAATGTGGCCGTACCAAAACTTCCGGGGTTGTAATAAGAGGCGTCGGGCCAACCTGAATTATCGGCACGTCCTGCTCTGGAGCGTTTAACGGCCAATTTAAATTGGTTACTATCGCTGGCCGTAATGCCCAATGAGCTGAAAGGAATTTTTATATCCACGGTCCAACTATCGTCCCCTATCAAAGTATCTACCGTCCAGGTCGGATCCCACGTGATATCGAAATCAGTTCCTCCATGGCGGGAAAAAGCATCATACTTTGTGCCAAGTGTGTTAACGGCAAAGTGCATGTAAGCTGCGCCATCAGGATCCGGTTGAATGAATAACTCAAGGCAGTCATCAGCAAGAATGGTAGTATCATCATCGATCGTTGCGTTTGCTATGCGTGCGTGAATGTCGTCATCCTGGGCGACAATTCGGAAATGGAGGTCTGTTGCTGTCCAAAGTTTTGAAACGATCGTCTGTTCGGCTACCGCATCACCGTTCTCATCCTCAAAGGCCGGAAGTTTCATCACGCTTTTCCATGTTGCATCATTAACCGAATCGGCCTTTTCAATGTCCGTTTCGAAACGGCCAGCCTGATTATTGGCGTAATTATAAACGGTCTGCCATTTGCCAAGCATCCTGCTTTCGAGGTCGAGTTGCGCTTCGATTCTATCCCTAAGAGCTGCATCTTCTATATCAGACAGGCTGGTGCGGGCTCGTGTAAAATACCCGTTGAATCGCGCAAAATCATTTGGGGCAAAAAAGTTATTCACCTGTGAAGCCGGGGTATTATTGTACTCCTGGATGTCGCCGGGAGCAGTTCTCCATAAATTTTCAATATCCCAGTAATAGGCGATCATTTCATCTGCTACAGGTCCGTAAACGGTCTTGCACCAATCGTTCACAATGCTGTCCGCCGTAATATCGGCATTCCACATCCCCCGTGAGGCGGCGTACAAGTTCATTCGGTTTGTCATCATATAAGTATCTTCTGGGGGAGCTCCTGAGGGTGAATTAAAAGGACGGATCTCAGACAGGTACATGTTAATGCCCTTATCGGCCAGCCATTTCATCTGGTCCATTTCCCATGAGACCAATGGAACATACATCGGATCCCGAAACATAATATATTCATACCCTCGTATGCCCATATCTGCTCCCTTGGCTCTCCAGCCTTCAATTTCGGCTATTGCTCCTGCACTGCCTGCATATCCACTGGATAACAAGTGGCGGTAGCTCGCCTCATAAAGCGTATAGCCTATGGATTCAAAACGGGGAGCAACATAATCCGGCACTTCTTTATACCCCTGGTACGCATAGGTCCAGTATCGCTTGCCAGGGTATTTTTGATCCACTTTCTCCATCACGATCTGGGAAAACTTTTGCCAGCGGGTAGTCACATCCGGGCCTAGTGCCTGGCAAAGAGCATCCGTGCAATAAGATTGGTTGTCGGCAGGATAAAAATGGATAATATCCACAAAGGAATGATCCTCCCAGAGACCTTCGAGGAGCTTAGCCACCTCATCCTGAACCCCAGAATTACCCCAGCACAACTGAGCGGTGTTGGCGGAGTTATAATCCCTCGAACCGTTATGCAATGCAGCGTATTCCGGATGCGCACTTAAGATAGATTCGGGCAGGACCACAAAATGGCCGGCATACCGCGTCTGGAAACCTTTCTTGAAAAGGGCCTTCACTTCGGGTGAATCGCCATCGGTATTCTTCCCAACAGCTACCATATTCATTCTGTTACGGGCTTGCCAGGTTCCTGTCTCAGCATCTGTGCTGCGTAAGTTCGTTAGGCCGCGGGTTCTGAGGCTTGGGACTTCAAAAATATTTAAGGCACCCACGCTCACCACACTATCCTTAGGGATGTACTCTCCCGATGCTCCGGGCCATAACCAACGTGCACCTAAGACATCGCCGAGGAAAGAATAGGTGGCATACAAAGCTGCCCGAGGTGTCTGTCCACCAATATAGACAATGTTCCCTTCGCGCAGCACAGCGGTCTGCTCGTCGTTAGACCCGTCCAGATGCAACCGGGCTTTCGCTTCGTCAATTTTGCTGTTCCCTGCTGGCGTGCCTATTATAATTTGGGTGCCACCACCTGAACCAGAAAGAATCGGCAGCTCGATACCAGACATAATTCGGATAGCACGTTGCAGCTCTTCTGCCGCATAGGTCTCAGTTTCGGTGGCGTTTTCTCCAACCACAATAGTGGCACTCGATGAACTACCGGCAAGAATCAGATCATCGACCTGAGCAATAGCCGTATTGCCAGCAAGAAAAAATAGAAATACGAGTAAAAGTTGTAATGTTTTTTTCATAGAGCGTTAATATTTGAGGTGAAAAAAAATTCGCATAAAAGTTATACTAACCCCGTTGAAGGGCTTTCGGACAGCCATCCGTGCAATCGATTGCTTCACTTGGTTCTCATCCCCGATAATTTGCATGCTTTTGGGGCAACCTTCACTTATAAAGACACCATCAAGGTTAAAAAGGGGGTATTCCTTTTTAACTTTCGACTGAAAATGACCTACTCTTCAACCCATTTTTCATAGGCATTCATCAGTTCCTGAAGCCCGGGGTTAGGAACAATTTGTAGTTGATCGCCAGCGTTCTGATGTTGATATGCCTTTTCTATTACCGATAAATCTTTGGCAATGGCATCCTTGTTTCCACTATTACCTGCACCATCAGTTGCGTTCCAGATCATCAGTTTCCGTGGTGCGAGGCTGCCGGCAAGGTCGGGAAGGTCATATATTCCTATAGATCCGGGGACTGCGTTGTGCAGAAATTCCGGATGGTAATCACGGGTCGTTACCAGGGAGCGGTACGAAGTATAAGGCTCCACGAGCGCTACTCGAGAAATATTCTTATCAAAAGCCGCAGCGTGCAACAACACGGGAGACATTTCCCTTTTCGCAAGGCCATTGATCTCTTCTATGCCATAATGTTCTTTCAGCAGATCTGCGAACCGCACGACGTCGCCAGCCCGGATACCAACGATGCTCCTGCCAACAAGCATGGAAGCAAACCATAGGTTATAAGATACACTATCTATATAAGAATCGCCCCGGAACTGGCCGGGTCCCATTTCTCCCGTTCCAATAAGATCAGGAGCCAGGACCGTATACCCTTTTTTCACAAACCATTCCATCTCTCCGCCTTCTTCAGAAGCGACGGTTTTGCCCAAAGGGTTGATATAAAGTACAGCTTTGTCCGAAAGCCTTTCAGGCTGCATCAGCAGGTAAGGAATTACATAGCCTCCCTCTCCTTTAACAAAATATTTTTCGACGGTATAGCCCTCTCTCTGGATGCGGCCAATGAAAACTGGTCGCTGTATTGTCTCCGGTTCCCAATATCCGGAAAGCTCTTTGGCAGATTCCAGCACTTCGGAAAAATGTTCAGGCAGATTTTCCCTTGATACTTCTAATTCCTGCATTCGCTTTTCTGCATCTTTTTTATTTATGCTAAAGGTTGTTTCTCCGTCCAGGGATGTAGCGAGCTGTCCCGTTTTGGTTACCTGTAGCGCCTCTTCCAAATATTCGGTTTCTAGATCGGTTGGATCTCCCGGATTATCGAGGTACTTCTGGAAAAAAGCGTACATAGCCTCACGGTTTTTTATTGTAGAAGCGTGGGCGGCATCATCCGAGACTCTGTAAAAATCGTCTTCATATCCATATGCTTTATAAACTTTAGACACTTCTTCTGCCGTTTCTATTGCTCCCTGTATTGGGAACATGTCCCGACTGGTCGTGATCATGAGTGCTGGTTTCGGTGCCCGTATGATCAATAGATCAGCCATGTCAATTCCACTTTCAATGCCGCTAAAGACATTTTGTTCAGCGTCCTGAGGTCCCATGGATTGGTATAGCCTGGTAAAATTGGTGAAATAATTTCCCGATGCGACAGCCTTTATCCGATCATCGAAGGCGGCAATAAAAGCACTCTGTGTGCCCCCTCCCGAACGGCCGGTAATCCCTATCCGACCAGGATCTACTTCTTTCCGGGTCAGCAGGTAATCCACGGCTCGGATACCATCCCAAATGAAATAATTGGCAAGAGTATTTCCCGTAATGAAAAGTTGTGCCCCCGGATACGAATGTTCGTACGTCGGCCAGCGAAAGCGTGACTCTCCTGTCTCCGGAACATAATATTGCAGCCGTTCACCCTGGCCTATGGGATCGAAAGCAAACACGACAAAGCCTTTTTTAACCAGGTTTAGAATGGTAAGCTGATAGGTTCGGGACCGGTACCCACTATCAGAATGACCGCTGCAGTAGATTATTGTCGGTGCCTTTCTTCCTTTTTCCATGTCGCTGGGAATAAATAAAGATGAGGTCACATAATATCCCGGACGCGATTCATAAATGATGTTCTCGATCCGATAGCCATCTTTCTGTACTACCTTCGTAACCTGCGGATTTAAGGGCGTTTTTACAGGGAATGGTCCGACGGCTTCAGCCAAGGCGGTGCGTATCCAGGCCTGCCTTTCTTGCCAATCCTGAAGCGACTCTAACTTTGACACTTTATGGGAACGCTTCTCCAAATAACCATATGCCTGGTCGGCTAAGTAGTGGTAGAGGGCGTTTGGCGCATCGCTGAACATCATCCAGTTTTGCGTCCCGCGCCTGTCATCAAACTCTTTTTGAGCTTTTAGATTAAAATTTGTCAGGAGAAAAATCCCGACGAGGGTCAGTGTTAAATAATTGAGTGATAAAATTTTTTGCATTATTCTTAATTCAGTTGGAAGCGGTATGCATACGTTTTTAAAGAAAGGCCGACATTGATACCGGCCTAAATACACCCTATCAATAAAATTAAATTTCACTACTGACAGGCGACATTTCCCTTTCCAAAGGATCTTCACGACAGCCTGATAAAAAAAGGGCAAAGATTGCAAAGACCGAAATGACGAAAGTCAACACAGCCGGGGATTTCACTGTTTTCATGATTTTCTTTGTTTTCATGGTTTAAAAAATTGAATAGTTCTAAAAGACCAATAATGGTTTTATTTCTATTTTTTAAGAAGAGGACGCGGAATTACACCGGCGATGTCCTTTTTTCTATTTGATTGTTTTCAGTTATTCTCTTTCTACGCACACTTATCCTCTTTCTCTTTCTCTTTCTCTTTCTCCTCACATTTAACATAAAAAGCAGGTGTATCAATTGTGTCATTTCCAACGAAAATGGTGTTGTAATTTGATTCCTCCGCCTTTCCCCCATATCTATTGTCTTTAAAGGTGTTTTCTATAAACTCGACATTTTCTGTATTCAGCAAATAAAATGGGTGCATGTTTTCGTAGATTACGCATTGTTCCACAGTTATATTTTTAACATAAGCATACGGATTCGTTGGCTTCTTTTTGGCATTCATTTCTATCCCATTTCCACAGTTTTTGCCTATTAGGCAATTAGTGATGTGCACGTATTGTGCGGTACCTCCCCAATCCGGTTCAATGTCTATTCCATCCATTGGATCTGTACCATAGGTGTTGGTAAAGGTGCTATTTTTCACAATCAGGCTATCTACCGTTCCGATAGTTAAACCCTGCCGTCGGTTATTGTCGCAAACAACATTGTCAATTACACAATTTTTACTCGGATTAATTGCACCATGGTTTTTTCTCCTTCCAACAGTAATTCCATCCCCCCAGCAATTAATAATGTGGGTACCTTCTACCCTTGCATTATAGCAACTGTAAATACCAATGCCCATTCCATGTTCTCCCATATTGCATGAATCTGTAACTATATGTTCAAATCGATCTCCAATTATCTTCCCCCCAATTATTTTTGCATTGGAAATATTCTTCATTTTTATCACATAATAACGTGCGCTGTCATTTGGTTTTGCTAGCAATACCCGCTGCGTATCGATCATATTCAAATGCACGTTAGATCTCATGTTGATGGAAACCAATGGGTCAATTAGGTAGGTTCCTTTTGGGACAAACACCTGAGCAGTCGTTTTGTAAAAAGCCGCTGTATCGGCGGCCTTGTCAACTGCCCTTTGAAAAGCCTGTGTATCATCTGTCACGCCGTCGCCCACGGCGCCCTGATTTTTCACGTTGACTACGAACTTATTCGCCATTATCGAAAGGTCGGTGCCGGACGCTTGGAGAATAGCGGTCTTTGTATCAACTGCTGATATTTCACTTTCTAAAGGATCTTCATTACAGGCTGATAAAAAAATGGCAAAGGTTGCGAGGGCCGAAATGATAAAAATCGACATAGTTGAAAATTTCATGGTTTTCGTGGTTTTCATGGTTTTTGTTATTTAAGTGGTTAAAAAAATTGAATTAGTTTCATTGCTTAAAAAATTGAATTTTATTCCATAGGGTATCTTTGCTAAAACAAGGGTGCTGCCAGCCACTTTGGACCAACTGCCCAGCTCCGCCTGTAAAGTCGCATGAAGTTCTTACAAAACAGAGGGAAAAGCGGTGGAAGGTATGAACCATAGGTTTTTATTTAATTCATAAGGACGCAGCTGGTACAAAAAGTACAGCATCGGCTATGATTGCACCGTCAGCGTTTTTGTCAGAGATCTCGACATAGGATTTTTTACCAGATGGCAAGTCATAAGTTCCCAGAGAAATCCATTCTCCTGAAGTTTGCCCTTGCACTTGCATATCCGACAGTCGTATTATTTTTTCATTAGTTTCTTTGCCGTTATGGACATCGATATAGGTTTTTGCTGAAGCATCCTGCAGTTTGCGGAAATAAGCATATATATGGTAAGATCCACTCTCTTCCACATCCGGAAAATATCTGACTGACGCGGAAGTTTGCCCATTAGCGCCATCAGTGACAAAATAGGTAGGACCGTAACCCCATCGTTTCTTCATTTCCCAATTTCCTTTGATCCGGACATTGGCGCTGTCATCATTATCGATCAGTATTTCAGGGGTGCGCCCATCAGCAAGTGGGTTATTCTTTAAAATCTTCTGAATTTCCTTAACATCTACCTCCTGGACAGGTATTTCATTATCTATTGCCAGGCAAGCTGCAACTGCAGAGGATTGGCTCAATACCATAAACACAGGTTCCATCCGAATAGAGCCAAAAGCGATATGAGAAGCAGACAAACAAACGGGTACCAATAAGTTAGCCGCTTCCTTTTGCTTGGGGACAATCGACCTGTAGGCAATCGGATAAGGAGGAAAACCGCCTACCTCCACATTTCCTTCATTTTTCACCATTCCGTTCACTATCTGTCTATCGCAGTTATGAGAATCCATCGTATAAGCTGCCATCCCAATGCCATCGTCCACTACTTTTCTTCCTTCACAGTGATGCTGTGTCATTACCAATTCGCCTACCATTCGTCGGGCTTCACGAATATAAAGCTGGGGTGTAAAGTGCCCGTTGTCAGTGTATTCGTCTTTCGGATACCCCCATTGTTTCATTTCATTCCGGATATGTTCGGGAATTCTTGGATCGTTGCCCACGAAATACAAAAGCCCTTTTGTATATTCTTCATGTTGTTTCACTATTTCGGCCCTTTTCTCATAATCACCTTCGGGATATTCCCAATTCATGCCGATCATGTCTGTAGAGAAACCGCCTCTGTTGTTAATATCCGTTTTGCCATTGGGCATCAGGCTCCAGATAAAAACATCCTTTAGTGCTTTCCAAGGCTGTTTTTCCTTTAAGCGGATAAGCAGCTCGTACTTCGTGGAATCATAGTTTTCAGGCCGGGTTACAGGAATTCGGTTTTCCGGTACATTGGTCAATGTAATGCGGAAATTATAAGCTTGTACCTTTTTATCTCCTGTTCCCTTTTCTTGCAAGGGATTATTGCTGACGCCCCAGAGCAAACTGCTATTGGGGTCGCCTGGTACCACATAAGGACTAATGCCATCCGGAAACTGATGGCCTTCTAAAAGTTGAACGCCATTAATCGTCTCACCGTATTGACTGTTCGCTTCCCTTCCAACCACGTAGGAAACGCCTGCTTTGGCCATCAGATCACCTTCGTAACTACAGTCCATAAACATTTTAGCGCGAACCGTTGTATGAGGGGCATCGGATTGATAAGAGTTTTCCAGTGTAATTTCCTTTATTTCATTTTTTTTCTTTTTGACCTTGATAATCCGGTTTTCAAACAAAACTGGAAAATCGGCTTCTTTTACATAATCATTAAAGATGCTTTCTGCCACCTTTGGCTCAAATATCCATTGCTCAAATCTTCCGTAATGCGCACCAATACGACGGTAAAAATCCCTCGCTAAGCCGGTTACAACATATTTATTCCCGATATCCGTATAACCTAAGCCACCGGACGACATACCTCCCAATCGCCTTCCAGGCTCAATCAGAACGACAGTCTTTCCCATTTTTTTAGCGGTATAGGCAGCAATTACCCCTGCGGAAGTCCCTCCATAAACACAGAGATCGACTTCTATGGTCTTGCTTTCCCGTGCTAAAGCATGAACATTTAAAAGAAATCCAGTACTAATGAGTAGTGATAAAAGCGTCATCTTATATTTTTTCATTTTTCAATTTTATATTCGCAATGATTTATTATTGCACCAAGCAATACCTGAGGGGTCAATTAATTGGTTTTTTAGCAAAGCATGATGTTGGATTTCAAAATGTTTCAAATCGCACCGCGGCAGATGCTCATTTCATCAAGGTTTGGATTGTCTACGTCATGATACATAATATTGAGCCAGGCAAAAGACGTATTTTGCACCACTCCGGCCCGTTAAAATGTTGTTTTAGATGGATGCAGATGACAAAAATCTTTACCGTTTTTCCGGCGAACTCAAAAGTTAATCCTGCACATTTGATCGCTTTCTAACGCTTATCGTTTATCTAATCTGAAGTATGCATAGAGATTGTGATGAGAAGTAGAATAGCAATAGATCGGCGAATCGACTGATTTTCGGCTATTTTACTTCGGAATAGATATTCTAATGCAATTTCGGATTTAAGTCATCTGCTTCCCATCATAGATATATGATTAGTAATTAATACCCTGGATTTTGATCTTCTGCAGGATCAAGTGCTTTATTGAAAGTCATTTCATCGGCAGGCATTGGAAACAGGTAAGCTGCTTCCTGAACATTCACGCCCAACGTATTCATAATTACTTCTTCGGCTATTCCAAGACGCTTCAATTGCATCCATCTTTTTGCTTCCAACTGGAATTCATAGCCAAATTCTTCACTCACTAAGTCCACAAAACTTTCCAGATCAGCGTAATCAGCAAGCAGATAGTCAACGCCTGGTGCCGGCACATTGGGATCCTCACCAAAGGCACGGCGATGAACCTGGTTCACAGCCTCCATGGCATCGGCGGTTGGAGCACCATTAGCTCTGGCAGCAGCTTCAGCGTAAATCAAAAGGACATCAGCATAGCGGTACCATGTGAGTGGGTTGCCTGCATTACTGCTTTCGGGATCGATGAATTTTTTGTTCAACAGCGTTTTATCTCCCATTCCGATGTCCCAGAGGTACCAAAGCGCTTTTCGCAAGTCGGCATCATCTTGGTTTGCGTACGACGGATTATCAGTAGTGCTATAGACTGCAAACCAACCTCCTTTTAGATATAGATCTGTACCTGGATGATTGGTATATTGTGGCCATAGGTTACCATATCCTGATTGGCGGGTACAGTGAATATAAAAGACTTCCTCGGAGGTAATGCCTGCCTCAGAGCCAAATATATTTTGCCAGTCTTCTACTGTTGAGACAGGTACTAAGGAATAATTCCCTGAATTAACTACTTCTCCCGCGAACTGCGCAGCAAGATCGTATTCGCCAACTTGCAGGTAAACGTGGGCCAATAGGGTTTTGGCTGCCCATTTGTTTGCCCTACCTGCCGGTGAGGTTTCAAGCGGAATGTTTGCTTCTGCATATATCAGGTCGGCAATAATAAAGTCATAAACCTGATCACTTGTGGCCCTCGGAACATTAACCTCTTCAAGATTAGCTTCCGTGCGAAGGGGAACCCCACCCCAGTTCCTTACCAGATGGAAGTAGCTAAAAGCGCGTAGAAACCTGGCTTGCGCCGAAGCTTCCTTTTTCTGCTCTTCCGTAAGTTCTTTCCCCTTCGGAGCATTCGCAATAACCAGATTAGCATTACGGATACTCAGGTAAATGGTAGTCCAGGCGCGTTCTGTTTTCGCAACCATTGAAGAATTAAGCCCGGCATATTCATTGATGATGGCACTCCCACCTCTAGCTAGCATGTATTCAGCATGAGGCTCTACAATTGACATGTAGGAGTTGGTGATATTGCCGTCATTCAAAGGCTCGTAAATTGCGTTAACGGCTGTTTCAATTTCCGTAGGCGTATTGTAAAATGTTTCTACAGCTATTGATTTTGGTTGCTCAATAAGATCTTCCTCGCAAGAGGTCGCTCCAAGTAGCATAAACACCAGGCATACCGTTCCGCGGAAAGATTTGGCAGAAAATATTTTTGCAAATGGCTTTTTCATTTTTTATGTTTTTTGATGAACACGTCCTTGATTTTTTAAAAATTTGCTCTCACCCCAAAGGTTACTGCTTTAGCCGAAGGGTAGCTGTACCAGTCGAGGCCCAACGTGGTAGAGTTTCCTCCTCCGCGAGCATTTACTTCCGGATCCCACCAGGAATAATCAGTGAGGGTAAGCAAGTTTTGGCCACTAACGTAAACTTGAATATTGCGGATCCATTGGGCGTTCAGGGTTGTGCCCGGAATATTGTAGGCCAGTCTGACATTTTTCAGTCGCATATATGAACCGTCCTCCACAAACCTGTCTGATACCTTCGCATTAACTGACCGGCTTATTCTTGGATACTTGGCATCTGTATTTTCAGGGGTCCAATGGTCTTCAAATACGTCTACCGGCATGTTCAAGCCAAAGCCATAGTCAATGGTATTGTTAACGGCACTTACATTGAAAATGTCATTTCCCTGGCTGCCCTGGATGAAGAAATCCAGCTCAAAGTTTTTATAAGACATGCTGGATCCAAATCCATAGATAAAGTCAGGGTTAGGATCACCAATATAGGTTCGATCATCAGGTGTAATCCCATCAATACCGTCGAGATCTTTGTAGACAATATCGCCTTCTTCATCATACCCAGCTTCTAAATATCCATAGAACATTCCTACCGGCTTGCCTTCTTCCAAAATATTGGTGTTGTCAACTATAATTGCCTGTGCAAGCCTGCCACCTAAAATAGGTTCGCCCCCTGCGAGCTTTACTACTTCATTCCGGTTAAAGGAAATATTCGCATTCACATCCCATTTAAAGTCACCGGTCAAGACTTTACCATCCACACTGAATTCAAAACCTTTGTTCTGCATTTTACCGATGTTTTGTATGGTGTTGGTATAGCCATAAGAAGAAGGTAACTGTACCTCGTTAAGCAGATCGCTGGTGTTTTTGATGTAATAGTCAGTTGTAAATAAGATCCTGTTTTCCAATATTCCAAAATCCAGTCCGATATCTATCTGCTCGGTAGATTCCCATATCAGCGGCCAAGGCATACGGGTACCTGGTGCGTAAGCATTGTACAGCACATCATCAAATACTACTTTGCTTGAACCCAACTGATTGAGTGTGGTATAAGCCTGGATTGCCTGGCTACCGGTTTTACCCCATCCGGCACGTAACTTCAGATCGGAAATAAATCCTATTCCACTAAAAAAATCTTCATTAGAAATACGCCATGCTAGAGCTGCTGACGGGAAATATCCCCATTTGTCGCCTTCGCTAAATACAGATGATCCGTCTGTCCTAAAAGATACGGTAGCAAGGTATCTATCCTTGTATCCGTAATTTATCCTACCCAAATACGAAATCAACACAGATTTTGAATATGATGAGCCAGGAATACCGGGTGTAACAGCAGAATTCAAGTCGCTGGTTTCGGTTACGTCACTGATAAAGCCTTGTCCGCTTCCGCTAAGCCCTTCATTGGTAAAAGTCTGATAACTGAAATTGCCCATCACGTTAAGATGATGCGTCTCATTGAAGGTTTTGTCAAATGTAATCGTGTTCGAACTCAAGAGACTTGTATTATGGCCGGTACTCACACGGGCATTTCCCGTTGAACTCACAAACTTCGAAGTTCTATAGATATCTGTTCGGCTATGCGTATTTTGGATACCACCATAAACATTAATAGTAAGTTCCGGAATCGGGTTATAACTGATCGAAGCATTTGACAAAATCCTATCGGCAAGATAGTTGTCGGTTTCTTCATTAATGAAATTTAAAGGATTGATGATATTATTCGACCCGAAAGAATAGGCTAATGCCAGATCACGGTAAGTCCCATCTTCATTGTAGGGAGTAAGCGTAGGAGGTGCTGAAATCACAGCGGAAAATAAATCACCGCCCCTGTTACCCTGGCCATTATTCAAGTCATTTCTTTTTGAACGGCTTAGAACACTAGACACAGAAAGTTTGAATTTCTCGCTGAGTTTTTGCTGTAAATTAAGACTTAGGGAATAACGGTCGTAACTACTGCCTTTTGCTATGCCTTCCTGGTTAAAGGTACTACCTGTAACTGAGTATTGCGTTTTTTCATTTCCACCGTTTACGTTTAATGAAATCGTTTGCACTGGCGCTTTTTGAAATACCAGGTCCTGCCAATCAAACCCTTCCTTGAAACCCGCGATTTCTTCCGGAGTAAAATAGGCACCTCCCGGAACATCGTCGTTAAGCGCCTGCTCATTGTATAAGGTAGCATATTGCCTGGCATTCATTAAGTCTAACTTCTTGCTCACCGTCTGCACACTATAATTAGTTTCGAACGTGACATTTGTTTTGCCGGTATCTCCGCGTTTTGTTGTGATGATAATTACACCGTTCGCTCCCCTAGAACCGTAGATAGCCGTAGCTGAGGCATCTTTAAGTATTTCAATACTTTCGATATCAGCGGTGTTAATAATAGAAGGGCTGACACCGGGAAATCCGTCGATAACATATAAAGGTTCATTATTACCGTGAATGGAATTTCCACCTCGAATCCGGATACTTACAGGGGCACCCGGAGCACCGGTGTTCTGCATTACCTGCACACCTGACGCGCGACCAGACAAAGCTTGTTCAACACCGGCAGATGGATAAGCATTGATCTCCTCCGCTTTTACCTGTTCCACTGAGCCTGTAAGGTCGCTCTTTGCAACGGTTCCATAGCCGATTACCACTATCTCGTTAAGCTGTGTTATATCAGGTATCAAAGAGATATTGATATAAGATTGGGAACCCACAGTAACTTCCTCGGTGATGAATCCGATAAAGCTGAAAACTAGTATATCGTTCTCCTCTGGTAAAACGATTGTGAAATTTCCGTCTACATCGGTAATAGTTCCTACGGAGCTATCTTTTACTCTAACATTTACACCCGGCAGCGGCTCACCTTTTTCATCTGTGACTTTTCCCCCGATCTGTTGCTGTAAAATATTTTTCTTTAATATTTCTTTTCCCTTTATTACGATAGTTTTTTTTATGATGATATAAGTTAAGGGCTGGTTTTTAAAGCATGCTTTTAGAGCGTCCTCAATCGGAACATTGTGCAAGTCAATGGTTACTGCATCCGCTTTGGCAATATCCTGCTTATCGTAAAAAAAATGATAACCAGTCTGCTTTTCAATGGATAATAACACCTTTTCTATGGGAACTCTTTCTGCGTTTACGGTCACCATTTGGCTAAAGACTTCCGCACTAAGATTGGTAAATGCGACGATAAGTAGAAAGACAGTTATTTTCATAACCAATAAAATTTTGGATAAAGGTCGCCATAGGTATATGGCCTTAAAATTAAAATTCATAAATTTGAAAGGTTTGAGTTTAAATAGAGATTTTCAATTCGGTCAGGATTGTTACCCCGAGCTCGAACTTTTATGGCCGGGAAGTGTTCGCAGCACATTCCGGCTTTTGTTATTAACAGGTTCCACTATTAAAATTGCATCTATGTGGAGTTATAGCAATTTTGATTAATAGTTAGCGTGTAGCCTCGCTTGCTCTGAAGTGAATTTAGTACAGTTTTCTTCATATTTTGGTGGTTTTTGTTTTATTTAAATTTCTTGTCAGTTCGTTACAATAATGGTTTTCCCTTTTATCCTGAAATTGACCCCTGTATATTCAAGTATGCTCAATAATTCAGAAGCTTTGACATTACGCGAGATCCTTCCGGTAAAATGTCTTTGTGGAATTTGTCCCTCATAAAATACATCCAAATCGTACCATCTGGCTGCCTGGCGCATAATCGTAGGAAGATCAGCATCATTAAACTGGAACAGTCCGTTTTTCCATGCAATTGCATCGTTTACATTGATATTGTCCACTACTTTCATTGATCCGTTCCTACCTACTACCGCCTGCTCACCCGGTTCTAGTATATCTTCCATACGAGCACTGGTTATTTTAACAGAGCCTTCCAGCAAGGTTGTCTTCAGGGCTTTTTCGTCCTCATAAGCCATGACATTGAAATGTGTGCCCAATACAAGCACCTCTGCAGTTTCCGATACTACTTTAAAAGGCATGTCCGGATTTTTCGCTACCTCAAAATAGGCTTCGCCGCTAAGTTCTACCATACGTTCCTTTCCACTAAAGGAAGAGGGAAACTTCAGACTTGAAGCCGCATTAAGCCATACCTTGCTTCCATCCGGAAGCACAACCTGATACTGGCCACCTCTCGGGGTTGAAAGCGTGTTATAAGTGATAGCCTTAGTAGCTGAATTTTTAGTTACTTTGTAGATCAGCTGACCTTCTTTGGTCTTATTCACGCTAATGCTTCCCTGTACTGCCAGTAAACCAGTTTTCGCAGTATCAAGGACAATGGTTGTACCGTTCGACAGCTTCAATATTGCTTTATTGCCTCCCGGAGCTGCATCGTCTTTTGGCTGAAGATACGCAATGGTTTGCATGTCGTCTGGGCTAGTTTTAATTACGAAGTAGGCTCCAACACCTACTAAAACAAAGATCGCAACGGCTGCTGCTAACCTCTGAAGTGTAAGATATCTCCTTTTCTCATCATCGACATGACGAATGTGAAATCTCTGATCATCTGCCTTTAAAATCTCATTAAGCATTGCAGCGCTCTTGGAGGGTTCAAAAAACGAATCCGATATTTGTTCCTTTTCCCATTCCTCACGAAGAAAAGCGCTCAATTCATCATCTGATGCCTCATGCAACAACCGCGTGAGTTCCCGCGACTCCTTTGCGGTAATCGTTTTATTATGATGACTGTTAAGGAGGTACGCAAGCCTTGATTTTAAATCCATTATTATCCTTATTTAAACTGATTTTGACAATTAAAAACAGCCTTATATATATAAGACATTTATAAGCTATAAAAAAGGGGTATTGAAATCAAAAAAATCCAAATAAATTATTAGTATGATGATTAATTCAACCCCTTCACCAAGGAGCCAGTGGAAAAAAAGGGTGAAACCTGCGATGATTTAACCCGGATTATGCATTAGGGGTCGTTTTGAGAAGTAAAATAGCAATAAATCAAATTAGCAAAGCGACTGATTTGCAGCTATTTTGCTTCGGAATAGATATTCTAATGCATATTTCGGGTTGAAAATAGAAGAACGAGGTCAGGAGGGAATTCCAACCTGCTGGTCGGGTGCAATGCCATTAAGCTAAGGCCATTTACTCAGGAAAAGGATAGATCGCCTGTCCCGAAGAGTTTGAGGGTAAATGCTTAACCTTATAGTGTTCTGCAATGTAGTGTGTGGAAAGTTTATATAGATCATGAGCCCATTTTAGCAAAAGACCAAAGCAAAAATCGAAATAAAAAATTTTAAATTCGACGATATATAGGTAGTAATGGAAGCCGTGGCTATTTTCAAATAGCTTTTTACAGTCTCTTTGGAAAGATTTAACTTACTCGCTATTTCAGATTGCTTGAGTCGCTGATGACGGCTGAGTAGATAAACTTTTTGTTGCTGAGATGGTAAATGGTCAATGGCTTCATCGAGTAATCGATAATAGGTGTTTTCAGGAATATTATAGGAGGATTGCATGATCACGAAATCGTCTTCCCATTTCTTTTTCAACGAAAGCTCTCTACCAAGCTTTCTTAGATAATTTAATGTATGGTTTTTAGATAGGACAAAAAGATAGGCTTTAAAATTTTTTATTTCGGCCAAGGCTTCCTTGTTCAACCATATCTTCAGAAAAACGTCTTGTACAATTTCTTCAGCTGACTCTTGAGAATGGGTAATGGAGAATATATACCTTCCCAGTTGCGTATGATGTTGATAAAATAACTGCCGAAAAGCATTTTCATTACCGGCGGCTACTTCCATCAGGAGTTTCTCTTCGGAATCATACATAAACGATGCAAGATTGGTATTGAAAAATAAATAATTTACGCACGTTGAAAAACCCTATTAGATTACGTGTCAGCGGCTGATAGTCCTTTAAAAAACAAAGAATATTAAACGAATATAATATTCTTTGTCAATAGATATAAAAACAATCAATCACGACAACTGTCGAGGTATCAAATCTTTAAGTAGATTTTAATTTAAATCAAAAATTTTTTATAACCAAAAACTCTTTCAGAATTTTCGATTTATAATTTATCCCAATGCCGCCTAAGTGCTTTAATATGAACTCCTTCTGTATATTCTGGTTCAAAGGTTTAGCATTGTAGTTATAGTTGCGACAGTTGTTTTTTCGAACAAAGGGGTGTCAAAAGAGAAGGACTTAGGCTCTGAGAACCGGTATTTAGCACAGGATTCGGACCGGGGGGCCACGTAAAAACCGGCATTGGCAATTGCATACATTTCTAATCAGAAGTTTTCGCAATGACCTGACTACGAATACAGCTTTGCAATTGAACAGAGCGAGCAAAAAAATCAGTAGGAGCATACCCCTTTTTTTATCTTGACCGTGTCTTTATAAGTGAATGTTTTTTACGGAATGGGAAGCGGCCAATAATTTTTACAGGACAGGGCGCAGACGTTTGAAATCGTTGTGCTGGTAATTTCACGCAAGGCAAAAATTGAATGTAGGAAAAAGCAATCAGGAAAATCTTTGTCTCACGTAGTCTGATGGAAGATTTGCGCAAGCCGTTGACCGATTATTACTATCATAGACGAGGCGATATTTAGTTTCCTTGTTGGACGAGGCGACGTACTATGTCCGCAGCTCGCACAATCAGGTCTGCAAAAAGCGCCATTGTACCTTAACTAATTGAGAATGACAACAAAACCGTTTACCGCTATCGATACTTGTTCTAATTTTTTCAAAATAATTTTTATTACATTATTGACCTTTTTGTCTTCACCCACAGCGTTGCAGGCCCAGAAGGAATTTGACGGACTGCGGGGAACGCACCGTTGGATGAGGTTCACGGACGCACCCAACGCCTTGTATCACCACCTTGCGGCACAAGCCTACGAGCACCTTGACAAGCGGTCTGGTAAAATTGCTGAACTGCACACCCTGGAGGATTGGAAGGAAAGACAGGAATGGATAAAAGCAACCTTATCGGATATCGTAGGGCCATTCCCTGAAAAAACACCCTTAAACGCAATGATCACAAAAGTCGTCAAAAAGGATGCTTATCGGGTGGAAAACCTGGTCTATCAGTCCCAGCCGGGGTTTTATGTAACCGCCTCCTTGTTTATACCCAACGGGTTGAAAAACGGCGATAAATCACCCGCCATTGTTTACTGTAGTGGTCACTCAAGTACAGCATATCGAACCAGTATAGGTCAGCAGAGGCTCATAAACCTGGTAGAGAAGGGGTTCGTCGTATTGGCATTTGATCCTGTCGGGCAAGGGGAAAGGCTTGGCTATTACGATGAAGAAAAAGATAAATCGATTTTCAAATGGCCGACCTGGGAGCATTCTTATCCCGGCGCACAGGCTTTTATGGCGGGCGGTTCACTTGCCCGGTATATGATATGGGACGGGATCCGGGCCGTGGATTACCTTCTCAGCCGAAAGGAAGTGGACCCCAAAAACATAGGGATAACAGGCCTCTCGGGTGGCGGAACGCAAAGCGCCTTTATTGCCGCTTTTGATGAAAGGATAAAAGCTGCTGCCCCGGGAAACTATATTACTAATTTCGCCCGGCTTTACGAATCGATGGGACCACAAGACGCCGAACAGGTTTTTACTGCAGGCATTTCACGTGGGCTGGACATGGCGGACATCCTGACGGCCCGTGCGCCAAAGCCCGCCTTGGTGATTGCCACCAGCCGCGACATGTTCCCCATTCAAGGGACCATAGAGACTGTAAGGGAGGTTTCCCGGGCATACGGTGCCTACGGGAAAGCCGCCAACTTCGGAATGGCTTCGGATGATGCCCCCCATGGCTCCACAAAAAAGAACAGGGAGTCGATGTACGCCTTCTTCCAAAAGTACCTGGAAAACCCCGGTGACCCCAAGGACAGGGAAGTGCAAT
>CAMPJM010000011.1 GCA_946886805.1 uncultured Flammeovirgaceae bacterium
TCAATTTTGACCCTTCGGAAAAGGGTTTTCCCAAAGAAAAACTGATGGCAATTGCGGCTTCTTATATGCAAAAAATTGGCTTCGGGGAACAGCCTTTTTTAGTCTATCAGCACCACGATGCGGGACATCCTCACATCCATGTGGTGACCACAAATATCCAGGCAGACGGCAGCCGGATTGGCATGCATCACTTAGGGATCCGCAAGTCCGAACCGGCCCGCAAGGAAATCGAAAAAACTTTTGGTTTGGTGGTTGCCGAAGGGCGAAAGGAACGACAGGCTTACAAGCTGGAACCGATTATAATGGGAAAGATCCGCTACGGCAAACTTCAGTCAAAAAAAGCACTAACCAATATCCTCGTCGGGGTGCTTGATAGCTATAAATACACCAGCTTGCCGGAACTGAATGCCGTGCTTCGGCAGTACAATGTATTGGCCGACCGTGGTGGTGAAAATTCGCGGATTTTTAAATACGGAGGATTGGTTTACCGCATACTGAACGAAGACGGAAAGCCAGTCGGTGTTCCAATTAAAGCAAGTGATTTTTACAATGCCCCTACGATGAAATTTTTAGGAGAGAAGTTTAAAATCAACGAGGCAAAAAGGATGCCTTTCAAATCCCGGATCAAGAATGCTGTTGATATGGCCTTCATGGGCAAAGATCTTAAGCTTCAGGATTTGGTAAAATCATTGGAAGCAGGGCATTCATATGGCTTTGCGCCAAAACGAAACGGGGATGGTTTATGGCATCACCTACGTTGACCACAGCACAAAATGTGTGTTCAACGGCAGTGCTTTGGGAAAGCGGTACAGTGCCAAAGCTGTTCAGGAACGTTGCCAACAAGGGGTTTCGGTTGAACAAAAACCAAGCTTACAATTGGCGGAAAAACAGCAAATCCTGCAACCAAATAATGCCCGGGCAGGGGCCAACTCGACAATATCCAAGACCTGGCTACCTTCAGAACAGACTATTCAAATACCGGATATAGGAAAGGCATTAGATGCACTCATGCAACCTGAATATGCTCAGGATTATTTGCCGTACCACCTGAAAAAGAAGACAAAAAGGAAGAAACGAAAAAGAATTTCCAATAACCAATAAAATTTGAGCGATGGCAGCACAGACAGGGGAAAACGAGCAGGCGTTGAGGAAAATCCTGGACATGACCAGGTTGATCAGCATTGTTATTTTAATGTTGCACTTTTATTACTATTGCTATGCAGCATTTAGTGAATGGGAGCTTACCCTGGACCTGACCGATCAGCTGATGGGCAATATCAAGGGGACAGGGTTGTTCAGCAATTTTCATAAATCAAAGCTGATAGCTTTGGGTTTGCTAATCATTTCACTGATGGGGGCAAAGGGCAGGAAAGATGAAAAATTGAATTATAAAGCAGCCTTTGCCTACATCATTACGGGCCTGCTGATCTACTTTTTCAGTTATCTTTCCTTGCTGGTGAAAATAAAGATACCCCAAGTGGCTTTGCTCTATATGGGGTTCGCGTCCACGGGGTTTTTATTGGTGATTAGCGGAGGTACTTTACTGTCAAGAATAATAAAAAACAAATTCAATAACAAGGATATTTTCAACAAGGAAAACGAGACCTTTCCACAGGAAGAACAGCTCTTGGAGAATGAATATTCCATCAACCTGCCTGCACAATATCAACTAAAAAACAAGGCAAGAAAAAGCTGGATCAACATCATCAATCCTTTCCGTGCACTACTCGTGCTGGGTTCTCCGGGTTCTGGTAAATCTTACTTCGTCATCCGGCATGTGATCACCCAGCACATCAAGAAAGGGTTTAGCATGTTCGTATATGATTTTAAATTCGATGACCTTTCAAAAATCGTTTACAACACCTGGTTAAAGTATAAGGGTAAGTATGTTGTACCACCGGAGTTCTTTGTAATTAATTTTGATGACCTTACCCGCAGCCATAGGTGCAATCCACTTGACCATGAAACCATGTCCGATATTACTGACGCCGCCGAATCTGCCCGGACAATCTTGATGGGACTTAACCGGGAATGGATCAAGCGACAGGGGGATTTTTTTGTGGAATCCCCCATTAATTTTTTGACAGCTATAATATGGTATTTGCGGAAATATCAAGATGGTGAGTTTTGTACCCTTCCCCATGTTATTGAACTAATGCAGGTAGATTATGATAACCTTTTTACCGCGTTGCGGACTGAAAAGGAAATAGAGGTACTGATCAACCCTTTTGTCAATGCTTATTTGAATGATGTTATGGAGCAATTGGAAGGCCAAATTGCAGCTGCTAAAGTGGCAATGGCAAGGCTCTCTTCACCCCAGTTGTATTACGTATTGTCGGGCAATGACTTTAAGTTGGATATCAATAATCCTGATAGCCCGAAGATCGTATGCATGGGAAACAATCCGCAAAAGATACAGATCTATGGAGCGGTTTTATCCCTCTATGTTACCCGCTTGATCAAACTGGTCAACAAGAAGGGAAACCTGAAAAGCAGTTTGGTGTTTGATGAGTTCCCTACAATCTATCTGAACAATATGGATAGCTTGATCGCAACAGCAAGAAGTAACAAAGTAGCTACTTGTTTAGGGGTTCAGGACTTTAGTCAGCTTCGTAAAGACTATGGAAAGAGCTGGCCGATGTGATCATGAACATCACCGGAAACATTGTTAGCGGACAGGTAACTGGTGACACTGCCAAAATGCTTTCGGAGCGTTTTGGAAAGATCATGCAGGACAGGGAAAGTCTTTCCATTAACAGTTCGGGCACCTCCATCAGCCGCTCTAAACAATTGGAATCGGCCATACCTCCCTCTAGAATTTCAGCCCTTAGTTCCGGGGAGTTCGTGGGCATGGTAGCCGATGACCCTGACTGTAAAATTGAACTGAAGGCCTTTCATTGTGAGATATTGAACGACCATAAAGCTTTGAAAAAAGAACAGGAAAACTATAAAGAGATTCCGTTGATTCGGAAGTTGGACAATGCTATGGTTCAGCGCAATTATTTGCAAATAAAGCAAGATGTAAAGGATATTATTGATTCAGAAATGGAACGGGTATTGAATGATTTCGGGTTAGCGCATCTAGTGGTGAAGAAATAGGGTGCTTTAATAATAGTTGAATTTTAAATAACTGGGCTGATTGTATTGTTTTACTATTTTCTGTTCGTTTTTAGCTGCTTTTTTATGTGTAAATAAAAATTTCCATTTTTTGCAGGGTTTTCCTGCTGGTCTTTAAATAAAAAGGCTGTAGGAATTATATTTGGTGGTTGCGGTTCGGAGTGATATTTCATTCCAGATTATAATTCAAATCACTTGAAATTGCTAATCAAAAAATCATCGCATCTTTTACCAATTCAGGTAGCGGACTTGTAGCAACGGGATGAGGAGATTTAACCCACATTTCAGGAAAAAGCGTAAAAAGCATTTTTTTTAATTTTTTTTCGACTGTCTAAGCTAAAAATTGCTGTAGGGAGGTACGGACAATTATCTTTTATAAGATTCTGGTGGCCTTAAATTGTTTTGTAGTAGACAGGGGGTATTGATTGTTTGTTCAAAATTATGGACGTTTGCCCCAATGTATTTCAAGATGTCATTGCGCAAAAATCCGGATCCCCAAGAGCTGAGTGGCTATTACAGGTTGGTTGAAAGTTATCGCAATGCGGAGAACAGGGTATGTCACCGCACCATTGTCAATGTTGGTTTTATAGATCATCTACCGGCCGATCATCTCAATAAGATACAAAGACACCTCACCCATCGTGCGGAGGGAAAAATCTCTCTTTTTGAAGAGCAGGATATCGGGGTCTTGAAATATACCGAAACCCTTTGGGACAAGATCATCAGTGAGAAGCGCATAGACCTACCAGAGAAGGCCTTTGAAAAACGGCAGCGTTTGGTGGACATGACACCATAAAGCATAAAGATGTAAGGGAGGTAGGTAGCGAATGGATGTGCTATCAGGCAATTGATCAATTACAGGTGTCCGTATTTTTAAAGAACCTGGGTTGGGACCAACAACAGGTACAGCTCACCCTTACACAACTCATCGGCAGGGCTGTTTACCCAGCTTCAGAATTGCGTACCGCCCGTTGGGCAAAAGAGAATTCGGCAGTGTGCGAGATCACCCATTACCCGGTTGAAGAGCTGACCAAAGATAATCTCTATCAAAATGCATTGGCCCTTTATGGGATAAAGGACCAATTGGAACAGCACTTGAGCAAGCGCACCAATGAGCTGTTCGACATACAGGATAAGATCATCCTCTACGACCTGACCAATACCTATTTTGAAGGGGAAAAACGCAATAGCAAACTGGCCAGATTTGGAAGAAGTAAAGAAAAACGCAACGATGCCAAACTAATTGTTTTGGCAATGGTGGTAAATCCGGAAGGCTTTTTGAAATACTCCAATATTTTCGAAGGCAATACCACCGACAGTACCACACTCTCGCATATCGTAGACAACCTGAGGATAAAAACCAGCCATTCCGCCCATCGGGCCATAGTGGTAATAGATGCGGGCATTGCCACTGAACCCAATTTAGAACTGCTGGAAGCAAAAGGTTATGACTATGTGTGTGTAAGCAGGAAAGCAGTAAAAGACTTCAAGGTGGTCGAAGGGGCCGCCCCCCAAATTATCAGTACAAAAAACAAACAAGAGCTCAGCGTACAACGTGTTGGTTCAACTCAGGGGACAGATTATTATCTCAGGGTGAAAAGCCCGGGGAAATCGTTAAAGGAAAAATCGATGAAAAGCCAGTTCGAGACCCGTTTTGAGGAGGGGCTTACCAGATTGAAGAACGGGCTGACAAAGAAACACACCACCAAACGGGCAGATCTGATCCACGAGCGTATCGGAAGGTACAGACAAAAATATCCTTCGGTAAGCAAGTACTACAATATTGAAGTCAAAAAGGATGGCAAAGGTCACGCAACAGAAATCAAATGGGAAAGAGACCCGGCACAGTATCAGAAAATAAAAGAAAACCTGGGGGTATATTTTATCCGCACCAACCTGGAGATAAAAGAAGAGGAAAACCTTTGGAAAATATACAATACCATCAGGGATATAGAATCTTCCTTCAGGACATTGAAAACGGACCTGGACCTGAGGCCCATCTATCACAAGAATGACGATGCCACCTTAGCGCATCTACATTTGGGATTATTGGCCTATTGGTTGGTCAATACTATCCGTTTTCAACTCAAGACCAAAAAGATAAACCATAGTTGGCAGGAAATAATAAGGATAGGCAATACCCGGAAAATAATCACCACTACCGGGACAAATCTAGAAAGTCAGCTAACCTATGTGAGAAGATGCTCGGAACCACAGGCATCATTAAAAGGCCTTTACACCGCGCTAAATTATAAATCTTACCCTTTCGTAAAACGAAAATCTGTAGTACACAAATCTGAACTCAAAAAAACGCAACACACTGTTTTACAGAAAATTTCGCCCGATTAACTGCAATGTGGGTTAATATATTCTCGTCATTGCTGGAACTGATGGAAAATTTTTTTGAGTAAATGGAAAAATAAAAGTAGTTGTGGTTTGGAATAAACAAGTTCCTAATCTTCTTGTCGTTAGACATACTTGGGATGAAAACGCCACAGAAGTAAATTTTTTACAAGTAGGAGAGGACAAATCAATTTTGTGAATCCCTTAATCGTGTTTTTTTGATTTTAAAATTTTTAATTGCTAACATATCTTCTTTGGGTAGGGTAAAGGTAGACTTTTTTTTAGCCGTTTTAATGTATATTTTTTGCAAGAATATTGTTCCTGTTTTAACCCAACTTGAAAATAAATTAATGTAAATCATTGTACATCAGTATATTGTAAGATTTTATTTTACAATTGTGATTTTCTCACATACGGCCTGTCCTTGAACCCAATTGCGTCATATATTTTTTTGACCCCCACATTGGGCCTGGTGCACAGTTTTGTATAAACGCGCTTGTTGCCCTTGGCTTCCATGCTTATCAGTGCGCACCTTTGTGCCTTCATTTTTTCTACAATACCCCCCCAGCTATGGTTGATCCCGTTTTGCTTGAGCGTTTGCCTGATATAGTTTACCACCTGGTAGGCGACGATCCCCAGCCATATATGGGGCTCTATGTATTGATCCTTTTGATGGTGGATGGGCCTGATGTTCAGATCGGTTTTCAGGCACCTGAAACTGGATTCCACTTCACGGGTGAGATTGTACAGGCCCCATATCTGATCTTCGGTAAGGTTTTCCCTTGAATAGCGCAGAAAGTATTCCCCGGCAGGTTTTTCTTTGCCGCCCTGCCTTGTCCATTTGATCTGGGTGACCACCCCTTTGTCCGTATCCTCTTCATATTCAATTTTGTAAAGCTTGCCCACCATTGAGTATTGGCTTTTTAGCCGTCCCGACCGACTCATGTACGGCCAGGCAAATTGAAATCTTTTTCAGCAGCGCCTTTAATAAGACGAATTAATTAAAAAAATGCATTACAGCCGAACAAGTTTTTCAGCATTTGGAATAAAATTTAAAAAAGATTGGAAATTATTGTTGTACTTTTTCCTATTTATTCTAAAGTAGTAAGCACCTTTTTTTGAATTTTCTTTATCTTTCTCATTAAGTTTCTCTAAAATTCCTGCTGAAAGCACTCTGCGAATAAAATTTCGCTTATCCAACTCAGTATTGTATAAGCACTCATACAATTCCTGCAACTGAGGCAACGTAAATTTATCAGGTAAAAGTTCAAATAGCAATGGTTGTTGAGCAGCTTTGTAACGAAGCTTGTTTATAGCCAAATCGACCATTTCTTTATGATCAAAAATAAGTGCGGGCATTTCATTGAAACAAAACCACTTTGCATGAAAATTTAAGTTCATTTGTTTTTTATATTTCTGGATATCTATTAAGGCTACATAGGCCACAGCAATAGTTCTTTCTACCGGGTCCCGATCAGGCTTGCTAAAAACTTTCAATTCCTCCATAAATACATCTGACAGTCCTGTCAGTTGTTTTAAAATTCGATTTGCCGCTTGAATTAAACTTTCTTCTTTTTTTAGAAATCCTCCCATTAAGCTCCATTTACCTTTTTCAGGGGTAAAGCCTCTTTGAATAAGCAAAAGTTTAAAGCCTTCCTCATCATAACCAAATATAATATTATCAACCGCTAAAAGAAGTCGTGACTGGTCAGTATATTTCATCGTTTTTTTTTAAAAGAAAACTAAATAACGACTTAATGGTGTGGTGATAATAAAGGAAAGAATTGACCTTCCATTTTTTTGCCTTTTCTAATACAAGGAACGCCGTTCAGCATTTCCTCATTAGAATTAGACATAGTACCATCAGCAAAAATATTCAGCACAAAGGCCCGGCGCGGACGTTCTGATTTGTTCTCGTAGGAACCATGGATCATAAGAGGATGATGAAAGCTGCCATATCCTTTTTTCATCTCAATAGGAATTGGTTTAAAATTTGCTTTTTGTTCATCGTTTAAATAGTCCATTATGCCTTCCATATTGCCAGCCAGTTCGGGCTTGTCCAGGAGTCCCCATTTATGGCTGCCAGGAACATAGTATAAACAACCATTGTCAATACAGGCATCATCCAGGCCTGTCCAGCAGGTTAAATGCTGCATTGGTGCTGTTCGGGTCCAGTAAGAGTAATCCTGGTGCCAGGCAACTACCCCGCCATGCTGCGCCGGTTTACAGAACAACTGATCGTGCCAGAATCGTACAGGTTTATTACCCAGCAACTGAATTGCTGCCATTACAAAGGCTGGATTCCAGAGAATATCATGAAATCCCGGGGTAATGCGCCAATGTCCCAGAGAGTGGAATAAAACAGCATTGGGATCGGTAGATTCGTTGGAATGAAACTCATAGAAAAGGTTGTGCGAAGGATGAGTAGCTTCGGCGATGTTAGTTAGCTCTTCATTAAGAATATTTACCTGCCACTCTTCCAAAAGTTTTATATTGGATATGTATCCGTTCTCCTGAAAAAAATACACCTGTTCATCGCCCAAGCTATATTGTTCCCATTCTTCCGGGCTTTGAGGGTACTTAAACAGATCTGTGATAAGCTCGTGAAAATGTGATAAGTCTATTGTTTTGCTCATTATTAATTAGTTTATTAATGAAAATCTCAAATGAATACTTTAAAATAACTGTTGCACGTTTTTCGAAGCAAGCATTCAATTTTATCCCTTGTAGAATTAGTTTGGCTGGATGTAATATTTTCGTTCTTCATTTAATGAATAGAGTCATGGTCGATAGATTGAAATGATAATATACCTTGAATCAACTCAAAAGAAATTTTTTGTCGGTGAGCAATTATGTCTAAAGCGATGACAACATTTGCTCCACATATCCTTGCATTCTGAATCTCATTTCGGTTTCGATAGGGAAAAACCTTTAAGTAAATAGGTTTCTCATTTGAAAACAAGGCTTATCTCAGCATATTGTTCGAGATTGCCTAATATACAATACAAACGTAATAATTATAAGAGATTCAAAGTGTGCCTATATTAGCTTTTGTTTGGCTAATATTGCCCTAATCACCGTTTTTATTGTATTAAACCAAACAGTTTAATACAAGTCCAATAGAAACAATTATGCTTCAAGTTCTGATACTATACCTCTCGCCGTGTAATTTTCTTCATGAAAATAATGTTAATATAGTATTATAATCAGATAAATCCTGTAGGATTTGTTGAATTTAATTTTTTTATCTTGCGCAGAAGGATGTTTGATAATGCTCAATGGAAAACAAGCAGCGGTAAGCAAAAATACATTATTGTAAACAGGCTGGAAATATATGGGGGCTGTCTAAGAGAAAGTTCTCTAGGGTTTTTGTCGTTTCATTCTGATTTCTGTTAAGTAGCAATATTCTAATCTGGTCGCCATAATAATCGCATGGAAAAACAGTGGTGGAACGAACAATTGATGTGTCACTCTGTTGGGCCACAGTTTGAAACGTCTTCCAATGTAGCAAATACACACAGGCTCAAAGCAAGTTATTATTGGATTTGAAAGAGCTTAATGATAATGTTGATCCGGCATCAGTCCTTAAGCTGGTAAATGTTTTATTCAACGCAGATGAGGGTTTTGAATTTTTGGCGGCGTCTGAATTCAATAAGTGGCGAATATGAACAAGATAAAAGATACAACTTTTTTATGACGTATGACGCATTTACTTGGAGTAAATTCTATAGAATAGGAGGAACAGGAAAATTATCGAAGCGAAATTAAATGAACAAATGACTGGTGTCCAAAAATATCTAGAGGGTTAAGGGAATGCTGAGAAAAGCAGGGGATTACCACATAAAGCCCTAAGTAGACAGTGAAATGTAATTATTATAGCAGTGTAGCTTTTAATAAAAAAAAGCAAAAGCCTGGGGATGTAGGTTTAGAATAATTGCCGCATAAAATATTCCAAAGAGTTAATAGCTTAAAGAAGGTGCGCTAAACTTCTGAATGGAGAAGGCCTTTGTCCAAACCTCCTACAGACGATCAGGATACACTGCCAATCAGTTTCTGCCTTCTCTTTAGAACATTTTTACTAATGAGTATCCTTTGTTTTACAACTTAAAGACAAAAAACATGAAAGTTCTACCATTTCTCATTACTAAATCAACAAATAAATCTTTTCATTTTCAGGAGAACTGTGAAAAACATTTTTATGAATTTCTTCATCAACACCCTGAAATACAAATAACTTTAATATTAGAAGGAGAAGGACAACTACTTGCAGGAGATTATGTTGGCGATTTTAAGCCTGGCGATATGTTTATCATTGGCTCCAATATGCCCCATGTTTTCAATAGTAGCCCATATTGTTTCCTAAATGATTTTGAAGGGAAATCTCGTTCATTGTCTATTTTCTTTGATTGGGAGGTGTTTGGGAGGCAGTTCTGGAATATGCCTGAATTTAAGCATATTTTCACATTTAAAGAAAGAATTCTTAGGGGGCTAAAAATAGATATCAGGTATATAAAACCGCTCAAAAATGCAATGTTTGACTTGGTTAGAGCTGAAGGATTCGACCGAATACTAATTTTGCTTCGTATTTTGAATTTTATCACAACTATGGAGCATTTCAACTTTCTTTCGAATTTGATAAACTTTAAGATTGATAATAATAATAACGAAAGATTGAATAAGATTTATGAGTTTACCATACATAACTATCACAAGGAGATTTCGCTCCAAGAAGTAGCTGAATTATCAAATTTAGCTCTCAATTCTTTTTGTAGGTTTTTTAAAAAGAGCACGCAGAAAACCTATTTTGAATTTCTAAATGAAGTAAGAATTGGTCATGCGTGTAAGCTTCTTGAGAAGGAAAAATCCGAATGTGTATATAATATCTGTTTTAGTGTGGGATTTAGTGATCTTGCAAATTTCAACCGCCACTTTAAAAAAATTACCGGATTTACTCCAACGGAATATAAATCCTTAAGTTATCAAAAGAAAAATCAAGCATCTGTCGCCACAGCTTCTTAGAAAATCTATCAAGAGCAATTGCTTTATTATTTTTAGAAGTTCCAATTCCAGGTTCATTTCTGATTTCTTCTAGAGTGGATAGTATTTCCATTGCTTTTTCAAAAAATAGTTACCTCAATATCCTAAAATCATGAAGAATAATGTATTGATATTGTTAATGTTCTTTTTCTTTTTTTTATTTTCGTTGTACGGCCAAAAAACCGTATTTATACCAGCTGAATGGGAAATTGACGCCTTTTTAAAGAACTAGACTCGGGAACGGTATTACGAGTCTAAAAATATTGTTCTCTTTTGGGGGCCTGAACTTGGGCAATTTCCGACTGAAGCGGTTGATCCACAATTAAGATTTAATCCACAAGCGGCTTGTGATACCCTAGAATAAAGCTATGAAAAATTTATTGATAAAATAGGTTTCATATGAGATGCGCCAAATACCAATTTTGGAAAATATAAGACAATTATTGTAATAAATGAAACTTGGGGGGATGGAGACCCTGCCGGGTGGGCTTTCGGAGGTGCCTATAGCAATACAATAGGCGCAATGTGGGTACATCCCGGTGTTACCAAAGATGGAGTGCACTGAGCCATGAGTTTGCACACACATTACGAAATATGAATTATATACAGAAGAATACAACCGGGGGTGGTTTTATTGGATACGAACCAGCTGGCTTTTTTGGGAGACTCATGCGAATTTTATGCGCGCGCAACTTTACCCTAATTTTGCTGTAGAAGATATTTCACGCTGGGTTCATACAAGAAATTGCCACTGGAGTTCAACTCGCCATCACTACGCTGCATTTTGATTGTTGCTTTATATTCAACATCTGGATGGCATCGAAATGGTAAATAGCTTGTGGCACGAATCCAAACCAAATGAGCATCCGCTTGTAGCATTAAAAGGGCTTAAAAATTTGGATCAGTCTTAATTGAATGATCTTGTGTATGATTAGCTAAATGGGAAGTTATTTATGATTATGAAGTAAACAACATAGGAGCAAGATTGCAGAAAGAAGAAGCCCGTATCCCACTAAATGAGCCGCATTATTTGTGGAATAAGTTTACCATACTTAATAGACTAAGCCAGGATGACAGTGTTTATATTGTTCCGGATATACTGGCTCCTCAGGAATATGGTATAAATATTATACCGTTGTATTTTACTGAAATGGAAGACAAGGTAATTGTTAATTTCATGGGGCATTCTGAAGTGAACGAAACTGCAGGATGGAGATATGGATTTGTAACAAGTCAGCAAAATGGAGCTGCGGCACAATATGAACTTGCGTATTCCGCAGAGGAAAATACTATCTCCTACCAAATGAAAGATGGAGATGAACAGTTATACCTGGTAGTAATAGGGGTCCCTGCTGATCATACATCCTATCCGTGGGAACCTGGATGGCCAAGGATAAAGCGCTATCCGTATGAGCTGCAAATAAAGAATGTCATGCCGGAGGGGTGTCGGGAATCATCCAGGGCTGACATTAGAGAGCGATATGCAGGACAAAACCACCCCAACGGTGGAGGTTTTGTGGCAAATTCGGCATCGGTGTCTTCAAGTGTTTATGTTGGACCTAACACAGTAGTTTTAGGAAATTCTAGAATTTCGAAAAATGCACAGGTAAAAGACAATGCTAGAGTTGAAAATGCCATAATAGGAGATGATGTGATTATAAGTGGGAACGCCCGGCTTTTTGAAGGAAACTATTCTGGCGATGCTCAGGTAAAAGATTTTGCCATTCCTTATTTCTGTACCGTTAAAGATAATGCAGTATTAAAAGGAAAAATGTTTTCCTGGGGCAATACCTTTAGTGGGGAGGTAGTTGGTGGAGGCGATGCTGAGATAGGCGGTTGCTGTACAGGTGTTTATTTGCAATTTCCGCATCCCAATAAAGGCAGAACTTCTTGTGATGGAGAAGGAGAAAATCATTTCTCTAATCAGGATATAAACGAGGTGTTTGTTCCGTTTTACGGGAGAGAAATAACTTCCATTATAGAAAGTAGTGTTAAAAAAGAAAGATTAACTAATTATTATAATCCGCTGAATAACTCCACGACCATCGAATTTACCTTGACTAAAACAGAAAATATATCTCTTAACGTCTTTGATACCATGGGACGAGAAGTTACCAAGCTGATCGACGAAAAATCCTACTCTCGTGGCGTGCATGAGGTATAATGGACTCCGAGAGATATTCCTGCAGGTGTTTATATATATAGGCTTTTTACCAATGGAAAGTTGCAAAGTAGTAAAATGTCTTATATTAAGTAATCGTACTGTTTGTTGAAAAGAATTATGGTCCAATTGCCCAATGATGTGATTAATATTATGGTAAAAAAGTATTATAATCTGTTAAGTTTTACCCTGAAAGTTATATGAGTGTATCTAAATTTACGGATGTAGTAGAAGAAACTGATTGATATCTTTTAATCTTTAATTTAACGTATCTTATGAAAAAAATTTACAACAAGCTTTTAGGTATCTTGTCCGTTTGGATACTAATTATGATGGGACAAAACGGGTATGCTCAGGTTGCGATCTCGGGAAAAGTATCTTCTGCCTTGGGAGGATCTTTGCCAGGTGTTAATGTGGTCGTAAAAAACACCAACACAGGTACAATAACCGATTTAAATGGTAAATTTAGCATGGAAGTTCCAAACAGAGATGCTATACTGGTATTCAGCTACGTAGGATTTATTAGTGAAGAAATGGAGGTTGGTACCAGAGCGAATTTTGAAGTAGAATTGATTCCAGATATACAATCTCTTCACGAAATTGTGGTCATCGGATATGGTAATCAAAAGAGAGAAGATGTGACTACAGCCATAGCCCAGGTTAAACCTGAAGAGTTTGTGCCTGGCGCCGTTAGAAACGTTGGAGAGTTGTTGCGTGGGAAGGTTGCCGGCCTTTCATTAAGTACACCTTCGGGTGATCCTGAAGCTGAAGGAGAAATTCTTTTAAGGGGTATCACTTCATTATTTGGATCGTCTTCTCCTTTAGTACTTATAGACGGATTCCCCGGGAATCTGAACGCTGTTTCACCCAATGACATTGAATCTGTGGATATACTTAAAGACGCTTCTGCTTCAGCTATATATGGAACTCGTGGAAAGAATGGCGTCATTTTAATTACTACAAAGAAAGCTCAGGGCAAGATGGATCCTGTGTTAGATTATTCCGGATATGTTTCTACAGAAAGGTTCCAAAAAACAGCTGATTTTCTTGATGCGTCTGATGTAAGGAGGTTGATTGATGATGGGTTAATTCTTCCGGCGTTTGATTTAGGAGGTGAGACAAATTGGCTGGATGAAATTTCCAGAAATCCATTGAATCATTTTCACAATTTATCACTTCGGGGTGGAACTGAGAGAACCCGCTATGTGGCCAATGCAAGTTACCAAATGGCTGAAGGAATCTTCCTTGGGTCGGAGAACGAAGAGTTGAAAATCAGGATGGACCTTGAGCACTATCTAATTCAAAACAAGCTAAAAGTGAATGCTAACGTCTTAAGAGGCGCACAAAACTATGGAGCTTTTAACGGGTGGGTGTATCGGCAGGCCATGATAAGAAATCCTACAGATGAAGTTGTGGATAATGAAGGCAGTTGGGTTGAACGTCCACAATTCCAATATGAAAATCCAGTGGCATTGTTAAAGGAGCAAATCTATGACAACAGATCAGAATGGACGTGGCTGACAGGGTCGGTTTCATATTATCCTGTGGAAGACTTAGAATTGAAAGTAGCAGGCTCGCAACACCGGAGTAGCAGCGCAATTGGTACTTATCAAACCAAACAACATATTTCCAATGTACAGGGAGGTAGAAATGGCGTAGCTTATATTGCTAATGGAAGTACAACTGAAAATTTTCTTGATATTACAGCGGATTATTCTAAAAGGATAGAAAATCACAGGTTTTCTGCTCTGGCAGGATACGGGTATGTCGACTGGGAGAATCAGGGGTCATCTATAACAAACTACGACTTTCCTACCGATAAATTTTCATATCATAGCATAGAGCAAGGCAGGGCACTGCGGGAAGGAAGGGTAGGTTCAGGTGTTGATAGTTATAAAAGCGACTGGGCCTTGATCAGCTTTTTTGCCAGAGTTGGATATGGTTTTAACGACCGCTACAACATTTTAGCCAGTGTTCGGCGCGAAGGTTCTTCTAGGTTTGGAGATGCAAATAAATGGGGGACATTTCCGGCAATTTCAGCAGGTTGGACACTCAGCAATGAATCTTTTTTGCAGAATTTTAGCTTCGTTAACAACTTAAAGTTACGGGCAGGTTATGGAAGAACAGGTTCTATTTCCTCAGAACCATATCAAGCACTTACAAGATATGCATATAGTCCTACTCAATTTTATTTTGATGGAACTAACTGGGTAAGTATACTTACTCCTATTAGTAATCCTAATCCAAATCTGGGTTGGGAAACTAATATCGAATATAATTTCGGATTAGATTTTAGTTTGATGGACAACCGGGTATCTGGAACAGTAGATTATTACGATAGAACTTTAGAAGATCTCGTCTATGACTATCCAGTGCCTGTTCCTCCTAATCAATTTCCTTCAACAAGAGCAAATTCTGCATCCATGACCAATAGAGGGCTTGAGATTTCTTTAAACTTCATTCCCATCCAAACAAACAAATTTGAATGGCGTAGTAATCTGAATTATTCCAGGAACGAGAATAAACTTCAATCATTGTCAAGTGGCGATTTCCAGCTGGAAAACGACTTTGTATATGCAGGATATACCGGAGACCCTATTCAACTGAGTACCCACAAGGTAGAAGTAGGAGAACCCATCGGGAGTTTTTTCGGATATAAAAGTGTTGGGCTACAAGAAGATCCTGATAAACCTGGATGGGGTAACTGGGTAATAGAAGGTGCGGAAGGAGAAAGAAAACTTCTTACGGCTGCTACAAGTGATGATCGCCAAATATTGGGAAATGGGTTACCTGGATGGTATGCGGCCTGGAACAATTACTTATCATATGGAAATTTTGATTTGAGCATTACTATGAGGGGAGCTTTTGATTATCAAATTCTGAACTTTCAACGAATGTTTTATGAAAGCCCTACGCTAACTTTGAACAGGCTTGCGTCTTCATTTGAAAAGGTTGATGGATTGTATATCAATAGTCCTCAATCTTATGTAAGCCACTATATTGAACAGGGCGATTTTTGGAAAATTGATAACGTAACTATAGGGTATAACTTTAGTTTGGAGAGTAATTCAGCTATAAAGAAAGCGAGGGTTTATTTGTCGGGCTCCAATCTTGCGGTGATTACAGCATATAAAGGTCTGGATCCGGAAGTTAGCAGGTTAGATGGAAACGGGTTGAGCCCTGGCAATGACTTCCGAGATAAATATCCAACAACCAGTGTTTTTACATTAGGTGTTGATCTAAGTTTTTAACTTTAAAATTATGAGTATTATGAGAAATTTATATAAATCATATTGGTCTTTTGTTTTAGCAGTTTTCTGTTTACTTGTGGCTTGTTCCGATCCTTTGGATGAAGAGCCCTATGATGTATTGACAGATGAAGACCTGAGCAATTCCCCGGAAGTGCTAGCGGCACTTACAGCTCCTGTTTACACCAGGTTAACAGATGTTATGTTTGGTTGGCATGGGTATTTTGATCTTCAGGAAGAATCTTCTGATGTTATAGTTACTCCTGCAAGACCTGGTGGTTGGGTGGACGGCGGAGTTTACAAGTCTTTGCATATGCATACCTGGAATTCTCTTCAGGGCCAGCCCAACGGACTTTGGAACAGAGTTTACGGAACTTTAAATATTCTTAACGGAGCAATTAACAAATATAAGACTCTGGAAGGTTTGGAAGATTTGGTTTATGAATTAAGAGCACTAAGAACGTTATACTACTATCTGTTGCTGGATAACTTTGGAAATGTGCCAGTAATTACGGAAGAAGATATTCAGAAGGATGAGTTTGTTCCGGAACAGAGTACACGAGCTGAGGTTTTTAAATTTATTGAGGATGAGCTTACTGAAATTATGCCTCATCTTAGCGAAGAAAAAGTTTATGGCAAAATGAATAAATGGGGGGCAAAGATGGTTTTGGCAAAAATCTATCTTAATGCACCGGTTTACATTGGAGAAGAAAGATGGGATATGGCTATTGATCAGGTAGATGATATCATAGAAAGTCAACTCTATCAGTTGGAAGATAGTTATCATTCAAACTTTGCTGTACATAATGAACAATCAAGAGAGCAGATCTTTTCAATTATTTTTGATGCCACTCGCGCAGGTTGGCTTCATTACCCCTGGAAAACCCTTCACCCATCCAGTGCTGCAACCTATGATCTTGGTTCACAACCCTGGAACGGAAGTGCTGCCATTCCCCAGTTCATCGATACTTATGATCCGGAAGATGATCGGCTTAATATTTGGATTAGAGGACCTCAATTTGCAAGTAATGGCGAACCAGTTTATAATTCAATTAATCCTGAACTTGCCGATGTTCAGTTAAACTATACAAACCACCTGGGAAGTATCGACGGAACCAAAGAGTATGAAGGATACCGGGTTGGTAAATTCGAAATTGAAAAAGGAGTAGTTGGTACTGCTATTAGCAATGATGTGCCCTTTTTCAGGTATGCAGATGCTTTGATGATAAAGGCAGAATGTTTGTTGAGAAAAGGACAGGCCGATGCCGCTGCCCTCATCGTTTCTCAGGTAAGGAAAAGAGCCTTCCCCAATAACCCGGAGAAGGTACAGGTAACCGGCGCCGAACTGATGGAGGGTAGTGTCTATAATTATGGTGTCTACGAAGACGGGGAAATGATTACAGAAGAAGGGGGAGGAGATATTCCGTATGGAAGATTTCTTGATGAACTCGGATATGAATTTGCAGCAGAATTTCATCGCAGGCAGGATCTTATTCGTTTTGGAGTGTTTACCAATAAGTCCTGGTTTAGCCATGTTCCTAATGGAGATCACAGGATTATTTTTGCCATTCCTCAATCGGCTATGGATGCAAATCCCAATCTAAGTCAAAATCCAGGGTATTAAAATTACAACAGAAAGCTACCTGCTAAATTCAGCAGGTAGCTTTTTTTATGTTACACAGTCACCAAATGGAATCTTTATTACCAATCAGGACACCTTAAAATAATTTAATTGATGCGAAAAGTTTATATTTTTTTGCTGTTGATCATATTTCCAGTTTTTGAAGGATTTTCTCAGGTCAAAGTAGAAAGATCTATTGATGAAAAGATTAATGATACCATAGCCCCCTTAACAAAATTTGTTTCAGATATAGTTTTCTATTCAATTCCCTTTAATGAGCAGGTAGACATACCCTTAATTCTTGTTTGGCTGTTTTTTGGGGCTTTATTTTGTACTTTTTACCTTAGATTTATCAATATAACCGGGTTCTGCAAATCTATTAATGTATTAAGGGGAAAATATTCAGACGCTAGGCAGCCTGGGGAAGTAACCCATTTTCAGGCATTGGCAACAGCGGTATCCGGAACTGTAGGGCTGGGAAATATTGCAGGTGTTGCCATTGCCATTTCCCTGGGTGGTCCCGGAGCTACTTTTTGGATGATTATAGCAGGTTTTTTTGCAATGTCTCTTAAATTCGTTGAATGTACCCTTTCCGTTAAGTACCGTAAAATTAGCAAGAGTGGCAAAGTATCGGGAGGACCTATGTATTTTCTAAAAGAAGGACTCTCTCTAAAAGGCTGGAGAAAAACCGGATCCTTTCTTGGGGGGCTTTTTGCCTTTCTATGCTTTATTGCTTCTTTTGGTGGAGGCAATATGTTTCAGGCTAACCAGGCAGTAACGCAGGTTTTATCTCTTCCATTTTTACAAGAAACTTTTGTTGAAGACCGTTCATGGTTGGTAGGCTGTGTTTTGGCAATTTTAGTGGCCATAACCATTATTGGAGGAATTAAGAGTATAGCAGGGGTTACCTCAAAGCTGGTCCCTGCAATGTGTATTATTTATTTAGTTGCAGTTATCATGGTGATTTTTACAAACATTACTCAATTACCTGATGCTATTTACAAAATTTTTTCAGGTGCTTTTAGTAGTGAAGCCTTGTACGGAGGTATGTTTGGGGCAATGATTCAGGGGATCCGGCGAGCAATGTTTTCCAATGAGGCAGGAATTGGTTCGGCTGCAATTGCACATTCTGCTGTAAAAACAAATGAGCCGGTCACAGAAGGTTATGTGTCTCTTCTGGAGCCAGTTATCGATACTGTGATCATTTGCACAATGACTGCTATAGTAATAGTAATTACAGATGCATACCAGATTAGTTCGGCTAACGGAATTGAGCTAACTTCTATGGCATTTGCTTCGGTTATTAGCTGGTTCCCCTATGTGCTTTCAGTAATAGTTGTATTATTTGCCTTTTCGACTATGATTTCATGGTCTTACTATGGTTTAAAATCATGGACATATTTGTTTGGTGAAACCAAAGCTTCTGAACTTATTTATAAATTTTTATTCTGCTTGTTAATAGTAATAGGTTCTTCTTTGCCATTAAATAATGTAATTAATTTCTCAGATGCGATGAATTTTGCTATGTCTTTACCAAATATTATTGGATTATATATACTGATACCCGTTGTTAAAGCAGAAATTAATTCTTTCAATCAAAAAATTGAATCAGCAAAGCTAGCAAGTATGAAAAAGCCTGCCAGAAATAAATCAACAATAGAAATTTAACCCTTTAAGCTCTATTTATTTGCTATTATATATTATACCGGTAACAGAAAGGTTTCACTCAGGGCCATCTTTAAATGGTGTAGTAGCAGTAGAAGAATTGAGACATATATAATGAATGTTCTCTATCATGCTGCCGATGTTATCATGAAATGCTGAGTAAGGGAGCTTAACGGGAATAGGAATGCAGCGGAAGATTTATCCCGGCTGCGGAGAAGGTTTTGAGAATGGCTAACCCTTTTTAACCTTATGGTTACTTCACCCTCACCTATATATATTGTCTTTTAATTTAATGAACCTCAAGGTAATTCTCAGAATTTTTTTGTTAGTAATTGTTGTTAAAATCCTACTATAAATTGCTAATAATGGCAAGCAATTTTCAGCTTTAATTAGCCAAATTTACTGAAATCAAATACAATTAACTTTTGAGTTCTGGGCCAGAGTTTTCGAGCTAATTTCCTTTTTTTATTTGAATACTTATAATCAATAAGTTGATTATAGGTGATTGATTTTCATCTAAGCTTTTCAAAGTTTTGACAGCAGTTTAGATGAAGCTTTATTTCAATGGCTAGTGCTTTGTTATATAGCTAATTGTATGCAATCGTTTGTGATACTTTTTTAATTATTTATCTAAACAAGAATGACATGAAGAAATATTTATTACTACTGATTCTATGCATTTTTTCTATTCGAGGATTTGCTCAAAAACAGGTTTACATCCCCAACGAGTTTAGTGATCCAAACAACCCATTTCATGAATGGTCCTGGGATAAATCTTATCAGTCAGCCAATTTTGTGGTTTTTTGGGGCAATAAGGTCGGTACAGATCCTTCGAACCATCCAAATTCGGATTTGCGATTTGCACCTAGCACAGTTGCAGGTTATTTAGAGCAAAGTTTTAACAAGTTTATTAATGAAATCGGATTTATTTCAAATGATCCCAGCACTAATTTTGGCACTTACAAAACAGTGGTTGTAATGCTCGGAACCTTTACCAATGACGGGGGGGGCTTTGCATTTGGAGGTAGTTACGATAGTAAAATCGGGGCTATGTGGGTGCACCCAAATGCAACCAGAGATGGCGGTGTATTGAGTCACGAGTTTGTCCATACCTTACAAAACATGAACTATATCCAAGAAAATACCGGCGGTGGCGGATTTATCAACAACGATGCTGCGGGTTGGTTCTGGGAATGTCATGGCAACTATATGAGAAACCAACAGTTTCCCGAATTGGCCGCAGCGGATATGCCTCGATGGATAGGTACACGTCACTATCATATAAGTTCTACCAGGCACCATTACAGTACTTTCAAGTGGTTGCAACATATACAAAGCACCGATGGTATTAATATGGTTAATCGACTTTGGAGAGAGTCCGATTCCGGAGAAACACCTATAGCGGCTTTTAAAAGATTGAAGGGGTTTAGTCAAAATCAGTTAAATGACTGGTTGTATGATTATGCAAAAAGGGAGGTAAATTTCGACTACCCTGCTATGGGTTTTGGTCAGCATATGCGAGATGAATTAAATAGACTCAAAACCAGTACCAATGAGAATTACCTTCTTTGGAAGGAATTTGCCATTTTAAATCAGGTAAATGCTTCGAACGGAAGGTATGCTATCCCTGATTTTATGGCCCCACAACAAGGCGGAATGAATATTATCCCCCTGTACACAACCTGTGATAGTAAAACAGTCCAAATAAAGTTTAAAGGCCATACAGAGGTTAATAATGTAGCTGGCTGGAGATGGGGCTTTGTAGCGGTTAAAAACGATGGAGTCAATGTACGATATGGTACGATGCAGAGCAGCAGCGATGGAGCGGCCTCATTTACATTGGGAGCAGATGAGTCTCAGATGTATTTGGTGGTAGTTGGAGCGCCGACTACCCGTACGGATTATGTATGGGAGCCGGGCTGGCCAAAGATTCAGCGTTTTCCTTATGAGCTTAGAATCGAAAATGCAGTACCGGAAGGATATCAAAATAACTTTAGAGGACATTTGAAGACGCTTTATCCAGGGGCACCTCATTCAAATGGCGGAGGATGGGTTGCTGGTACAGCGACAGTAGCTCCTTCAGTTTATGTTGGTCCTAAGGCCTTTGTAGTAGGAAATGCCAACCTTTCCGGTAATGTAAGAGTTGAAAAGACAGCTCGTATCGAAAGTGTTACCGCTAGTGGTAATGTGTTGTTTAGTGGTGATGTTAGTGTGAAAGGTGGTACATATTCTAACACAGTGAAGGTGCTAGAGGGAGCTGTTTTAATGGATGGCAATGCTTCGGGAAATACTATTTTAAAGGGTAACTTTTTGACGTGGGGACAAACTTTTGGGGGTACTGGGGTAGTAGGTGGTGGCGACAGTGAAATAGGCAGCTGTTCGACAGCTGGAGTATATTTGCAGACTCCTCACCCAAACAATGGAAGGGAAAATTGCGATGGTAAAGGTGCTGGTGATCCTTCTAACATAGATGTAAATAGCCCCTACACATTGTTCTCAAATAGCCAAATGGGTTGGACTCCTTTAGGTTGCGGTTCAACACCAGAAATACACCTTGGTATGTCAGCAACAGCTTCTACATCTTACGTATCGTCGTGGGAGACGCTTTCTGCTGTGAATGATGGCTTCACACCGGCTAATTCTAACGATAAATCCAAGGGCGCTTACGGAAACTGGAATTCTCCGAATACCTTTCAATGGGTAGAATATCAATGGGCACAAACCCAGAGTATTACATCTGTGGAGGTTTATTGGTTTGATGATAACGGAGGAGTGCTTACTCCTACACAAGCTATTGTTGAGTTTTGGAATGGGTCTACCTGGATCAACTTAGGAGCAGTTCCGCTACAAAAAAATGCTTATAATAGTGCGAGTGTAGGACTGGTATATGCTAAGCGACTTCGGATAAGAATGAAGAACGATGTCCAATCAACGGGTATTCTTGAATTCAGAGTCTGGGGAAGTAGCGGATCATCAAATGCTGCAAATAGTATTACCCATTCAACGGGTAATAATGACCTACGAGTTGTGGGTCAGGGCAATGACGGTCTCGGTGCGTCGGTGAAAATATTCCCAAATCCTGTAGAAGATTTGTTTACCATTGAGCTTAATATGTTTGACGCAGAGGAAGATGTAAGTATTAAAATTTTGGAGCTATCCGGTAAGGAGGTATATGCAGACAATCTTGGAAAAGAGAGGAAGATTAACCTGAGCAAAGAAAAGCTCCACCTTAGAAATACAATCTATCTGGTAAAAGTTCAGGGAGCCGAAGGGGTCTTTACTTATAAACTTTTACTAGCGGACTAAATTGGTCGATAAATTGACGGTTACTTGAAAGTGCCCTCAGAGTTGGGGGCACTTTTATTTAGTGATAATAATTTAACGAGGGTTAAAAGTTTCTCGAGTAGCGAGAAATATAGATCCGAAGAACAAAGGTAAAATACGATTGGAATTGGGATATATTGAGGAATGTAATTTTTGACCGAATTCCTAGCTTGCAGAATTGAGAAACAGAGCGTACAAAGGAGAAAGTCAATCTCTGATACCACATAGTGCTGGTGTGTAGTTAAGTGAGGATGATGGAAAAAGTAGATGCCAAATTTTTCCGTATAATTATGCTTACATTAACAATACTACATAAGTTATCCAACAATCCTCTAATATTTTAAGGTAACATTTTAGATCAAAATCATCACTCGGCGTTAACTTTTTGTAGAGTGATAATATAAAAAGCAATAGTTATGAAGCTG